>CAKUWM010000125.1 GCA_934699305.1 uncultured Saprospiraceae bacterium
AATTTTTTTTGTTTGGCTTTACACACTTTTTTAGCAGTATCAATCGTACCCGGTCCGTATCTTTTAAACAACATCATCTTTTATTTTTGATTTTTATAATATTCTTTTATTATAAATTCGTTTTAGTGTAAATCAGAATTTAAATTAATTTTATAATTAGGTCAATATGAAAAATCCATTGTTGTTCTATCTATTTTTTTTAACGAATTTGGTTTCATTTACATCTTGTACTAAGGATGAATTTGTAAATAATTCTTTAGATGTCAATAAAGCTGATACCCTTTATCAAATGAAATACGGAATAGATAATCAGCAGAATTTTGATGTGTACCTTCCGGCTGGAAGAAGCAAAGAGAAAACTGGTGTATTTGTTTTAATACATGGTGGCGGTTGGACAGGTGGAGATAAAAATGATTTAAAAGATTTTTTTAATGCTATAATAAAATTGTATCCTAACAATGCTGTAGTAAATTTGAATTATCGTCTTTCTACTAATGGAAGCCCCGGAAATCCAAAACAAATTGATGATATTAAAACGGCTATCAAACACCTTCAAGATGATAAGTATAATTTAAAGTCATCTTATTTTTTATTTGGAACTTCTGCAGGAGGTCATTTAGCTATGCTTTATGGGTATGGCTATGATCCTCAACATCAAGTTAAGGCTATCGGTAATATGGTTGGTCCATGTGATTTTACAGATGACGCTTATATTTCTAATATCTTTTATTTGGGTGTATTAGCCGGATATACCGGAACTTTTGATTATGCTAACAATAAGTCATTATTTTATGATGTTAGTCCTGTTAAATATATTCAGTCTGATTCTCCACCAACTATTGGTTTCTTTGGTGAAACTGACCCATTAATTCCTATTTCTCAAAAATCAATTTTAGAGTCAGCCTTAAATAGTTCGCATGTAACAAATGAAATGCATGTTTATCCCGGTGGACATGGCGATTGGAATACAGCCTCTACCAATGACATGATAATTAATTTAGTGGCATTTATAAATACTCATTTCAGTGGGTAGTCAACTTTTTTTTATTTTATCATCACTGTAAGTGTGTTTGATTCATGTATTTCTGTATTTTCACCTTTGTTATTATAAAAATATTGAAAATGCAAACAATTAAAGGTCCTGGAATTTTTTTAGCACAATTTATCAGTGATAAAGCACCATTTAATAGTTTGGAAAATATTTGTAATTGGGCTGCTGATATGGGATATAAAGCTATTCAATTACCTACACTGGATGATCGATTTATTGATTTAAAATTTGCTGCCGAGAGTAAGATGTATGCTGATGAAATAAATGGGAAAATCAATAATTATGGATTAGTTATATCAGAACTTTCTACGCATATACAAGGACAATTAGTTGCCGTTCATCCGGCTTTTAATGCTTTGTTTGATGGTTTTGCTCCACA
Source organism: uncultured Saprospiraceae bacterium (assembly GCA_934699305.1). Lineage (GTDB taxonomy): Bacteria > Bacteroidota > Bacteroidia > Chitinophagales > Saprospiraceae > Parvibacillus. The sequence goes on from CAKUWM010000125.1 coordinate 1,431, forward strand.
GGAATTTCAAAATAATCCAAAAGCACGGACGGAATGGGCTATTCAACAATTAAAATACGCCGCACAAGCATCTCATCATTTGGGTTTAAAGGCACATGCAACATTTAGCGGTTCACTGCTTTGGCATACGTTTCATCCATGGCCGCAGCGACCTGCCGGATTGGTAGAAGAAGGATTTAAAGAGTTATCTAAGCGATGGACACCTATTTTAAATGCTTTTGATGAAGTAGGAGTGGATATCTGTTATGAAGTGCACCCAGGGGAAGATATTTTTGATGGAGAGACATATGAAATGTTTTTGGAGGCAGTCGATAATCATCCAAGAGCATGTATTTTATATGATCCCTCTCATTTTGTATTGCAACAATTGGATTACATACAATATATTGACTTTTATCATGAGAAAATAAAAGCATTTCATGTAAAAGATGCTGAATTCAATCCTAACGGACGGCAAGGTACATTTGGTGGGTACCAATCCTGGTTAAATAGAGCAGGGCGGTATCGATCGCCTGGAGATGGTCAAGTGGATTTTAAAACTATTTTTTCAAAATTAGCACAGTATAATTATGAAGGTTGGGCTGTCCTTGAATGGGAGTGTTGTATCAAGCATCCTGAAGTTGGAGCAAAAGAAGGAGTAGCATTTATCAATAATCATATTATTCCGGTTACTGATAAAGCATTTGATGACTTTGCTGCAACACAAAAATCCCGTGATATCAACAAGTTGATTTTGGGTTTGAACGATGACATAGATTTTAATTACTAATTATTTTTTATAATGAAGTTAGGATTACTGTTGACCTTGATTGTGTCAGGAATTATTTTAAAAGTGGGAAACACTGATAATCGAAGGTGGACTCCACTATTTGATGGTAAAACTACTAAGGGTTGGCACACTTATGGTGCAACGGGTATTGGTGAAGCTTGGAAAGTTAAAGATGGGATTCTTTATTTGGATACCTTAGGTAAAGATGGATGGAAAATTAAGGGTGGCGGCGATATTGTCACCGACAAGGAATACGGAAATTTTCATCTATCACTCGAATGGAACATTTCCAAAGGCGGAAATAGCGGTATCATGCTTTATGTTCATGAAGATAAAGCGAAATATCCCAATTCCTATGAAACAGGACCGGAGATGCAAATTTTAGACAATGATGGTCATCCGGATGGGAAGATTCACAAACATAGAGCTGGGGATTTATACGATTTAATTCCATGCAAAATCGAAACAGCCAAGCCTTATGGTCAATGGAATCATGTCGAAATTATCTCAAATCACGGAAAGTTGACCTTTATATTGAATAAGGTGAAAGTAGTTGAAACGACTATGTGGAACGATTCCTGGAAGGAATTGATTTCTAAGAGTAAGTTTAATCAATGGTCGGGATTTGGTACCTATAAACGTGGGAGAATATGCCTGCAAGACCATGGAAATATGGTTCAATTTAGAAATATTAAAATCAAAGAATTAAAATAGCGGAGAAGGCTATTTTAATCGCTTTCTTTGTATTATTTGTTAAGTTGCATGCTTCTTTTCAAATAGCTACCATTAAGTCCTGCCAGGCCGCCTAAAATACTTATTATAGTAAGTGAAACGGTAATGAGTACTGTCTTTGACCCATTTAAAGGTATAAGAAAGGCTATTTTTTCAAAAATTAAGCCTCCCGTACTTCCTGCCTCATAGGCAAATAACCCGCCCCAAAATAAGCAGAGAGATAGTGCACCTAACATAAAAGATTCGGTATGGGAAAGTTTTAAGCTAAAACCAAATACTATTGGACCGAAAACAATCAGCCACCAAGGGCCAAGATATGCACACAAGAAAGCAATAAGGATAGAACCAAGAATAAATATCAGGTATTTAGTGAATTTCATGTGAATATATTAAGGATTGAAAACAATAGTTTGTTTAACTTTTGTACTATTTGACTCGTCTGCAGTCATGAGCCAAAGCTTGAAATAGCTACCTGAAGCCCATGTAGTTACTCCTGTGTCATAATATTGATTGCCCGGATGACCAGATTGCCCTCCGGGATATACACCCCAAGCTTCGATTGGTGTTGACAAGGAAACAATCATTTTCCAACTTGGGCCATGGCTTTGTTTGGTGGCATTTACAATACCTTCACCGCCGCCTACATTCAAATTTAACCTGCTTAAAGCCGGCATATTTTGTTTTTGATCTATTAAATGAGGAATACCTGTTTGTTTATATTGACCCCATGCCAACTTTCCTGAATTTTTAATTTTATTTAATTCCGGAATTATAGAGAGAAAGGATTTATTAAGTTGTTGTTCAAAGGTTTCTTTTTCAGGAGTATCAATATTATCTACACATAAGAAATCTTTATTTTTTAAAAGGTCCTGAACTATTGTATTACCTTCCGGTAAACTACCGATTATAGATTTTCTTAATTCATCTCCCCAAATATTTTGATTTAGGCTATCCATTAATAGCGAATAAACGGTAGCTCCTTCGCTATTACTGTCATTAAAGAGATTCCAGTCTTCCAAAATATGAAAATATTTTTTTGCATCGGGTGGAAGGTTTTGACTTTTTAAAGTATTTAAAAGCAATGGTCTTATTTGATGCGCTCTTGTGTTGAAATTATCATTTTGTAAGTTCATCATATCTTGAACTGTGGCTTTGTGAATTTTTCTCAATATTTGATTAATTCTGTAACCTCGTTCATAGACATAGTCTCCTCCTAAGTAATAAGGATAGCCTTTGGGATCAACCGGAAGTTGGTTGGCAGAGCTGACGAAGCCACGTTTTGGATTTTTCATGGTCAGCACTTCCTCAGGAGGAATCATACCTTGCCACTCATACGACGAATCCTGACCTTCCATGATAAATTCTCCTTGATATTTCCATTTTGCAGGAAAAACACCTTGCTGAGTAATTGCAATATCTCCTGATGTAGATGCAAAAATCAGATTTTGTCCGGGACACGAAAATCGACTGATAGCATTTCGGTAATCATCATAATTCTTTGCTCTGTTAAGCATCAAGAAAGTGATTATGTCATTACTCGGATCATGAGCCTTCCATCTTGCAGCATAGTATTTATTGCGATTTGACCTTGGTTTTCCATTTTTTAGACCTTGGTATTTTTCATCATATACAACCGGTCCAAAATGTGTGTAAATTACAGTATCCGTTATTGATGATTGGCCTCTTATGGCAAACTCCTCCAATCGTTGTGAGGCATTATTCCATTTGCCTTTATACAAATATTGACTTTTTGACTTATCCTTAAATTTGATTTCATAATAATCCAGTACATCGCGCATCGCATTTGTTGTACCAAAGGCGATGTGTTGGTTAAATCCGATTAAAATACCCGGTGCTCCGGGAATAGACACGCCATAGCAAGAATAATCAGGTGTCGTAAGTTGTATTTCATACCATATAGATGGTAATCTTAATTTTAGATGTGGGTCATTGCACAAAATAGGATAACCTGTTGCTGTTAAATTGCCTGCTAATGCCCAATTGTTGCTGCCATTGTCTTTGTCAGGTTTATCAGGCATAATAAGATTAGGCATTTCGGGATGAAAGTAATTGGTATCTGATACAGATTTCGGTATCATTTTCCCAGATGATGGTACAAATTCTTTGGGTATAATAGGGTCAATGGAATCTTCTCTATTGGGATACATTAAGTCAAAAACTTCCTTGCCAAGTGTTGCAATCACGGCAGTTCTCTCAAAGTCGTCATCATAAGCTGCAAGATCTTTAGCCATATATTTGCTAAGTAAGGCTGATTTCAGATTTGTCCATGGCTCCGGACTATAGTCTAATATTTTGTATTCCAAGGGGTAATCTTTTTCAGATAAACCACTGATATAGGCATTTACACCGGCTGTATATGCGTTTAGCGACTGATAAGTTAAAGTATCTTTTTCCATCTCAGCAAGACTAAGTTCAGCCGCATATACCATACCCAGTCTTCTGTTTGCACGGTCAATTGGTAAGGCTTTTGCTCCTACGATTTCGCTCAGACGACCAGCAGCAAAGTGCGTTTGAAATTCCATCTGCCACAACCTGTCTTTAGCGTGTAAGTAACCTTGAACAAAATAGGCATCCTCATCATTGTCGGCAAAGATGTGTGGAACCATCCGATCATCAAAATATACATGGACAGGATTCTTCACCCCCGTCAGCGACAAGGTGACAGATTTCTGATAATAATCGTTGAGCTCTGGATCCTGTAAGTATCCATGTGTCGGGCTTAATAGTTTCCCTATTGGGGGAGTAGCTCCCCATTTTGAACTTAGAAAATAAATAAACCCAATCAGTATTAATCCTGAAAACAGCGTGCCTAAGTGTCTCATGCTATATTTTATAAAGGTTTTTGCTTTAAAGGATATTGTAATATCCTGACAAATCTAAAATTTTTAATTTAAAGAGTTATTAAAAGATTAAGGTTGTGTGGTCTTTGTGTAATTTATTATATGTTTACAGCGTTTTTATACAATGAAATATTTTTTAATATGAGGTATTTTTTTGCGTTGATTACGTTCTTTGGTCTGTGTATAGGCGCACAAGGGCAGGTGATTACGGATTTTCCGGTGGATTCATCTGTTATCAAGGAGTTTGAAAGACGCGTTAAACTTACTCGCATTGAGGGAAAGTATATTCCAAAGGATTTGAATGATGCCATAGCTGAACTCAATAAAATAATGGAGGATGGAGCTAAAAAGAAATTTAAAGAAATGTCTGAGGATAATGCTCGACGGAAAACTCACTTTTCCTTTGGCAAATATATCAATGCCAGGTGGTATATTCAGGAAGGGAGTCGTTTAACTTTATGGTTTCAGAACAATAAGATTTACAACACCGATGATATGATTGATTGTATTATTGCTGCTTATCATAGATCCCTCAATAATCAACCCATTCAATTTGAGCAACTTGCAGAATATTACTTTAAGAAGCAGAAAGAAAAAGTTGATAAGTTGGTGAAAAAGAAAGCCGAACAAAGTAAAGCTCGTCAAAAGTAAGAACAGCTTTGATTTCCCTTCATTGGTGCATTGATCAATTGAATCTCAAATAGCTGTAAGGAGTTAATTTGAATGTATCATAGGAGAAATATACTCTAAAGACTTATTTATGATTTGTCAATATTGCTTTCTTTGATGACATAAAGTGGTCTATTTAAGATGTTTTGATTCATTCGGCTCAGATATTCTCCGATAATGCCGATAGCAATCATTTGAACGCCGCCAATAAATAGCACACTTATCATAAGAGAGCCCCATCCCGGCACAAAATTTTCTTCAATATAGATGGAGAACAAAACATAGAGCGTGGTTATAAAGGCAAAGAGACTAACAATAATGCCAAAGTATGTAACCATTTTAAGCGGAACGCCCGAAAATGCTGTTATTCCATCAATTGCAAGGCGTAGCATTTTACGAAAATTATATCCGGTCGTTCCGGCATTGCGTGCTGACCGATTATATTCAACATAGGTTTGGTTAAATCCTGCCCATGCGATTTGACCTCTAAGGAACTTGTTTTTCTCGGGCATTTGTTTCAGGACATTGAGTATTTTACGGTCAATGAGTCTAAAATCACCCGTATCTAAAGGTATGTTAATATTGGTCAACGAAGAAAGTAATCTATAATATACACCGGCAGTCCATTTTTTAAACCATGTTTCACCTTCTCTTTTTTGGCGTTGGGCATAGACAACTTCGTATCCGGACTTCATCTTTTGATACATTTCTGTGATTAATTCAGGTGGATCCTGAAGGTCAGCGTCAATAATTCCGATAGTTTGACCGGTTGCGCAATCCAAGCCAGCCATAACGGCTATTTGGTGTCCAAAATTACGACTTAAGTCGATGAACTTAATAGTTGGATCTTCTTGAGCTAGTTGCTTTATAAGATGAATAGAATTGTCTTTACTGGCGTCGTTGATAAAAATTATTTCGTGTGAAGAAAAGGTTGTCACCATTACATCTTTGCATCTTTGATACAGCATTGTAATATTTTTTTCTTCATTGAAGATGGGCACAATTAGGCTAAACTCCATTATCTAGTCACTTTATATCGATCCAAGTCTCGTTGCGTATCCTTTTCTTTGATACTCGCCCGTTTGTCGTACATCTTTTTACCTTGCGCCAGTGAAATCTCTAATTTGGCAAAGCCTCTTTCTGTAACATATAATTTTAGAGGCACCAGAGTAAACCCTTTTTCTGAAAGTTTTCTTTCTATTTTTTTTATTTCACCCTTGTTGAGTAATAATTTGCGCTCTCTGCGTGATTCATGGTTGTAATATGAGCCTTGACTGTATTCGGATATAAAAAGATTTTTGACAAAAACTTCTCCGCTTCTGATATAGCAAAATGCATCGGTTAAGTTGGCAGCACCCAATCGGATAGCCTTTATTTCTGTGCCCTTTAAAATGATTCCTGCTTCATATTTTTGAAGTAAGAAATATTCGAAAGATGCTTTTTTATTTTTTATTTCAATATTTTTAAACTTTTCTGCCATCGAAATGCAAAGTTACTTTTATTTTAA
>CAKUWM010000126.1 GCA_934699305.1 uncultured Saprospiraceae bacterium
ACTCATGATATCCATCGTCTCCGGATTATCCAAATATGGATTTAAAACTCGAAATTCCGCAGGAAGACTATTGGTATATTGTAGCGTACGATTAAATTTAATTACCTTATCGGCAAATGTGGAACGATTTACCATTATAACATCTTTAGATTAGTTGCTTTGTCCTTAACAAATGAACTCTTTCAATAGTTTTATCCCATATTTCACAATAGACAATTAGGAATCGATTTACGACTCATAATCAGAACGATACGACTATTAAAGGCCTTTACTGCTGAATCCATGTTTAATGGAATACAATCAGTCAAAGGAAAAAATCGTCTATCTATCTAATGAAATCTTATCGTGTGGGATATATTCACCTGTTCGTTCTGAAATCAAGTAACTAATCGGAGCATTGGGATATCGGTGCACCATTTCTAATGGTATGCCCCAAGGATTCCACATATTTGTTAAAACCTGAGCAAATATTTCATCCTTCCAGGGAGCATATTTTGGCATATCACCGAAAGGGATTTCAGGTAATTGTATTAAAATTTTATCTTTGACTACATTAATAACATAATCCGGGATATCTCGTAATAGATAATTAGTGTATAGAAATCTTCCATATAGCTCTTCAAACTGCGCCGGGTGTAATGTTTTGTTTTCAATTTTATTGAGTAATTCAGCCTCATGCTTACCTATTTCACCATTGTCTTGCAAGCATGCAGCGATGCCAAAATAATTGAGGCTTAGGCAAAAGTTGAGGTGTTGTATTTCATCTTTGTAGTTAAAGATATCTTTAGATATATCAATGGGATACCGTTTGATTGTCCAAGGGATAAAATCAATGAATTCAACCTTTTTTATCAATGATTGCAACATGATATGAAGGTTTTTGAACTTTTGAATTAAAGCAGGAGCCACTTTAAATTCTTGCCCTTTTTCTTTATGCTCAATATTTGCTTGCTTATAATCTTCATACATGACGCCGTAAAAGATGCGAGCCATAAGTTGAAACAGAGTTAGATCTGACAGTTTCATCACTTCGTCATATCCATTTTCAAAGGCGCGTTGTGTAATTTCATCTAGTTGTCGCACGGCATGAGCAACCTCAGTGCAGGCAGGCATGCGTAATTCTTTATATTGAATCCGATTTCCGCCAAGCATTAGTATATAGTTATCTTTCAAATGATACCGTTCTAAGATCCATTCCGGGAAGGTGGATATCCAATTTAACTCGTCTTCGGATAATTTCTTACCGGACAAAAAACAAGTCTCATCATGAAAAGAAAAAGTATCAAATGGATTAAAAGGATTAGTACTCAATGCAAATATTTATATAAAATAAAAGACGAATCGGGAAGATTTCTCCATAAAAAAGAAAAGCTCCGCGAATGTGAGCCTTTCTTTTACATTAAACTATTAATTATTCTTTAAATATTGTCTCAATACATATTGAAGAATACCTTGATTTTTATAATATTCAATTTCAATAGCTGAATCGAGTCTTGCTTCTACTTTAAAGTTAGTCTCTTTTCCGGAAGGATACACTGCCTTTACATCCAATAACTTATGTGGCACCAAGTCGTCTTGCAATCCTGAAATAGAGAAAGTCTCTGTTCCATCTAAGCCGAGAGTACCCGCATTTTGACCATTTGTAAAGACTAAAGGAGCAACACCCATTCCTACCAAATTACTTCTGTGTATTCGTTCGTAACTTTCAGCAATGACAGCCTTGACTCCAAGCAGGAATGTACCTTTGGCTGCCCAGTCTCTTGAGGAACCAGACCCATATTCTTTTCCAGCTAAAATTATCAAAGATGTACCATCTTCCTTATACTTCATGGCTGTATCAAAGACAGATGATACTTCACCAGTAGGCATATATCTACTATACCCACCTTCTTTATCGGCAATCTTATTTTTGATACGAACGTTGGCAAATGTTCCTCTCATCATAACTTCATGATTTCCTCGACGAGAACCATAAGAGTTAAATTCATTCTTAGGGATGTTTTTTCCAATAAGGTATGAACCTGCAGAAGAATCTTCTTTGAAGGAACCTGCAGGCGAAATATGATCTGTTGTAACAGAATCTCCAAGATAAAGTAATACTCTGGCTCCATTTATATCAGTCACAGGATCTGGTGTTGCGTTTAAATTTTCAAAGAAAGGAGCTTCACGAATATAAGTTGAATCTGTGCTCCATTCAAAATTTTGATCTAAGTTAACTTCCAATTCTTGCCAATCTGTCGAACCGTCAAATATCACATCATATATTTCTTCAAAGTCACCTTGTTTCAAGCAATCATTGATAGTTTGCTGTATTTCTTCTCTGGAAGGCCAAATATCTTTCAAATAAACAGGTTCTCCATTCGGATCATAATCGATAGGATCAGTAATCAAGTTAATATCAACTCGGCCTACCAAGGCATACGCGACAACAAGCATCGGAGACATAAGGAAGTTCATTTTAACTTGAGGATGAACTCTCGCTTCAAAGTTTCTATTACCGGAAAGCACAGATGCAACAACTAATTCACCCTTGTCAACAGCGGTAGCAATGGCTGGAGGTAATGGACCTGAATTTCCGATACAAGAGGTACATCCATATCCGACAGTATGGAATCTCAATGCTTCAAGGTCAACATTGAGTCCTGATCGCTCAAGATAACGGGTTACCACCTTAGAACCCGGTGCAAGAGATGTCTTGACCCAGGACTTTGTCCTAAGTCCCTTTTCTATTGCATTACGTGCCAAAAGACCAGCCCCAACCATCACAGCCGGATTTGAAGTATTGGTACAGCTCGTAATAGCTGCAATAACAATACTTCCATCGCTGAGGACAAATTCTTTATTGGCTTGCTTTATTCTGACTGAATGGTGTTCATTGTCAGCAATTACCTGAGAATGGGATTCACCGTTGATCGGAACTTTTCCAAAAGTAAATTCCGTTCCGGATCCTCCTTCCAATATCCAGGCATTTTCTTTTCTATCTTTCTTAGGTTGATATTCTCTACTGAATTCACCTTTTAATATTTCACAGAACTTATTAGAGAGATCTTTAACCAGGATTTTATCTTGTGGTCTCTTAGGACCTGACACAGTAGGCTCGAGAGTTGCAAGATCTAACTCAACTATTTGCGAGTAAGAGATCTTTTCATTCCCGGTTCTCCACAATAAGTTCTCTTTACAATAAGTTTCTACTATTTTTATTTGTTCCGCAGAGCGGTTGGTAGAATACATATACTCCAGTGTTCTGTTATCTATTGGGAAATAGGTAACGGTACACCCAAATTCCGGTGACATATTGGAAATTGTTGCCCTGTCAGTAACCGTTAAGTTATCCAATCCGTCACCAAAAACTTCAACAAATTTACCTACAACACCGGTATCACGAAGCAATCTTGTAATAGAAAGCACTAAATCTGTAGCTGTACATTGGTTAGGAATCTTTCCTGTTAGTTTCAATCCGACGACCTGTGGACATGAAAAGAAAATCGGTTGTCCTAACATAGCTGCTTCTGCTTCAATACCACCAACACCCCAAGCTATAACACCTATACCATTGACCATAGGTGTATGAGAGTCAGTACCAACAAGGGTATCCGGAAACAACCATCCATCTCTCAAAGTTACCCCTTGAGCAAGATACTCTAAGTTGACCTGATGACATATCCCCATACCGGGCGGGACAACAGTGAAATTATTTAAACCTTTTTGTGCCCATTTTAGTAATTCATATCGTTCCTTATTTCTTTCAAATTCTAATTCTACGTTCTTGTCATAAGAATAATCTGTTCCAAAATAATCTACTTGGACAGAATGGTCAATGACCAAGTCAACCGGTATAGCAGGATTGATCTTTTGACCATCCTTACCGTGACGGATAAACTCTGATCTTAATGATGCCATATCCACAACGGCTGGAACACCGGTAAAATCCTGCATCAAAATTCGACCCGGCATGAATGGAATATCTTTATCCTCTGTTTCAGGCTTCCAATTCACTAAAGTAGAAACATGTTCATCTGTAATACTGAAACCATCAAAATTACGAAGAACATTTTCTAAAAGAATTCTGATACTAAATGGTAGGTGTTCTATATTGCCTTGATGCAAATCTCTTAGAGAACTATACTGATAGCTCTTTCCATTCACTGAAATCTCCTTAACTGATTTGGCTTTAGAATAACTCATACGTTGTATTGAAATTTTTGTTTTTTAACTTGACAATAAAATCTTCTTTTAAAGTTCCTAAGATACGAAAATTTTGTTAATCCTGAACTAATCATTTAATTGCCAAATGTCGATAAATGTTTTATATTTTTTAAATATTTTTATTACCATTATGGGCAAATGTTATTTAAAATGCTTATTAATTGTTATTTATATATTTTATTATAAATTAATATATAATCCTTTTCAAATGGATTCGTATGGTGGATACATAGGTTTCACACAGATTGAAAAATAATAAAAATCATTTATAAATGAAATTCAATACATTTCTTATGTTTGCTTTAATATGAGAGTTGGAGTAACAGGTGCGGCAGGACATGTCGGCACTTCCATTTGCGAAGCTTTAATACAAAGCGGATATGAAGTAAATGCTTTGGTTTTCCGAGACATATCATCATTACAGAACCTTCCGGTACGACTTATATATGGCAATATCCTGGACAAGAAGTCTTTAGCAACTTTTATGAGAGATAGCGATTATGTCATACACGCTGCTGCCGCATTTAGTTTTACAAAATCATTTGATCAATATGTCTATGATGTAAATGTCGTGGGCACTAAGAACGTTCTTGACTCCGCAAGGGAAAACGGAGTTAAGCGCGTGGTATATGTTAGTTCTATTCAAGTTTTCTCAAATAAATATTCAAATGTTATCAATGAGAACTGTCATTTTGTTGAAGATGGTGATTCTATTTATAACACCTCAAAAAGGGATGGGCACATATTGACGATAAAGGCAACAAATACCGGTATTGAAACCGTAATTGTATGTCCCACATCTGTTTTGGGTCCGCCCGACAGTAAACCATCCCGAATAGGTAGGGCGATGATAGATTTATATAAGGGGAAATTTCCGGCTGTTTTTAAGGGGGGCTTTGATTTTGTTGACGTAAGAGATGTTGCTTTTGGAATTATTAAGGCGATGAAAATTGGAAAAAATGGTGAATCGTATATTTTAGGGGGGAAATATGCAACCTTAAAAGAATTTGCAGATATCGTTCAAAAGGTAAGTGGAAAGAGGCTTAAAATTAAAGTGCTGCCGACATGGTTTCCCTATTTGATATTACCTTTTATTCAATGCTATGCCTTATTAACCAAGACACAGCCTTTATTTGAAAAGTCTTATATTGATATTTTAAAGCAGGGAAACAAAGGTGTAAGTTCAGAAAAAGCTTTTATTGAATTAGGTTACAGTCCCAGAGATTTTAAAAATTCAATACAAGATACCATAGAATATTTTAGAAAAACAGGAAAATTAAACGATAAATGATAACAATTGAACATTATGAATATTTTGTGTGGATATGGATTGCTATAGCTATTATCATATTTGTTCTCTCTCTATATATAACAGCACCTTATGGAAGACACGTTAAAAACACTTGGGGACCTCTCATTGACAACAAAGTTGGATGGATCATCATGGAGTTGTTTGTATTATTTATATTATTTGCGTTTGTATTAACCGGTAAAAATCAACAAACTATTGCCAATTGGATCATTATAGGGCTGTTTTCTTTTCATTACTTTCATCGTAGCTTTATTTATCCATTCAAATTAAGAACAAGTGGAAAAAAAATGCCATTATCTATCATCGGAATGGGTCTCTTTTTTAATTTAGTAAATGGATTTATCATCGGATATTATTTCGGAAATTATAAAATGTATGGTCTTGATTGGTTGACGAGTTATGCTTTTATAATCGGCCTATCTATTTTTATTATAGGAATGATGATTAACTGGAGATCTGATTTTATTCTAATCCATTTGAGGAAACCAAATGAAACAGGATATAAAATTCCTTATGGATATATGTTTAAATATGTAAGTTGTCCTAATCTAATGGGAGAAACGTTGGAATGGTTGGGTTTTGCAATACTAACCTGGAGTTTACCCGGATTTGCATTTTTTATTTGGACGTTTGCGAATTTGGTTCCACGAGCTATCTCCCACCACAAATGGTATAAATCACAATTTCCTGATTATCCGAAGGAAAGAAAGGCTGTTATTCCATTTTTAGTATAAAGATTGAGAGTACCGGAACTTAGTTTCAATAATTTATTAGAACAATTGAAAGAAAATAACTAATTTTATAAGGATAAATAATTTGATTTATGGAATTGTATGACAAAATAAAGGAAACAGCAGCGTTTATTAAAAGCCAAATAGACGAATTACCTACTGTAGGTATTGTATTAGGGAGTGGACTTGGTATTATGGCCGATTCTATTGAAATGCATAAAGAAATACCATATAAGGATATTCCTCATTTCCCGGTTTCTACTGTGCAGGGGCACAAGGGTACGCTCGCTTTTGGAAAAATAAAGGGTAAGAATACGGTAATGATGAAAGGCAGATTTCATTATTACGAGGGTTATGATATGGAAACAGTAACATTTCCGATCAGGGTGATGAAAGAATTAGGAGTCCAGGCTTTGTTTATTTCCAATGCTGCCGGTGGCATGAATAAGCAATTTAAAGTTGGTGACATCATGCTTATTGACGACCATATCAATTTATTTCCGGATCATCCACTCAGGGGACCATCTGACGAGCGGCTTGGTATTAGATTCCCTGATATGAGTGAGCCCTACTCTGTTGACATGCTTAAAATGGCTCAACAAGCTGCCAATAATCTAGGAATCAAGTTACATCATGGTGTGTATGTAGGCATTCAAGGACCTACCTTTGAAACACGAGCCGAATACCGATGGCTGCATATCATTGGTGGTGATGCAGTAGGCATGAGCACTGTACCTGAAGTCATTGTTGCTATCCACAGTAAAATGAAGGTTTTAGCCGCTAGCGTTATAACGGATTTAGGGATATTGGATGTTGCCGTCGAAGTAAGTCATGCGGAAGTATTGGAGGCGGCAAATACAGCAGCACCCAAATTGGCTGCTATTTTCGAAGCCGTTATAGAAAAAGTCTGATCTGCCAGTAAAATCCTGATGTCGCTATATTTGACGATATAACCGAGCATGATTTACAATGCAAGTAAATTACATCCCCTTAATTCACGGTTGTCAATTCGTCCAAGGACTTCAAACTCTCCCAAGTCATTTTGCAGACCCAGATCTTCTGTTTCTATAAATGAACATGTATATAAATTGGCCATATCAAAAACATTCAACGAGCCTGGACGATTCACAATAGGATAAGAGAAGGGATCATTTAATTCTCGCACAAAAACCGACATTGTTTGGGGTACATGAAATGAAAAATTATGAATAGAATAAGCCTGAGACAATAATTCAGTCATTCCATATTCCGACATTACAGATTTTGGTTGAAATGCAACCTTTATAAATTCGTGTAATTCTTCCTTCGTCATTTCTTTCGATTGACCTTTCATTCCGCCTGTTTCAATAATACAAACATGATTCCATTGCTGAGCACCTAACTCATCGAAGCATTTAATAAAAGCATAAGGAATACCAAACAGTATAACTTCACAAGAAGTATCAGCTTCAATCCAATCTTTCAATGCTTGATATTGATCTAAATAAAAAGCACCGGTCTTATATTGGCTGGCATCCATAAATGAATTTACCATGTAAACTAAACTGCTCTCTCCTCTTTCCAAATACCCGGGCAAAAGTGCAGCAAATTTATATTTGCTAATATCTCCTATTGAAATTTCAAAAATATATTTACTGACGGCTTTATAAAGCTTTTCACTCTTCAAATAATGCTTACTCCTACCC
>CAKUWM010000127.1 GCA_934699305.1 uncultured Saprospiraceae bacterium
GGCATGGAAGGCTGGCCTATGGTCGAATACAAGGTCTTAAATGCCTTTTCAAAATAATTCCAATCTATTGTATCTGCTAAAAGAACCAACTTGTGATTCATGTCTATAAACTCTGAAAAATGGGGTGTAAATAAATTTCCTTGATTTTGATCTCCTAATTTCCCTAACATATTTGCAAGCTTTTGCGTACAAATTACAAAAAACCTTGCAATTTTTATGCATGTTTATGCCGTTATTTTTAAACTATTTATTTGATTGACAATAGGTTAGGGATTAAATAAGGAGAGACTAAATACTTTCTGGCTAGAGCAGTTTGTCGCCCTACAGAATGTTTTTTCAGAAATTATCTGAACACTTTTCCTGGTATTTCAGGAGTTTCTAATGTGGGATAAGTTGAATTATAATTCGACCCCCCGGGTTAGATACACCTAAGCCAACTCCTCAAGTTTCATCCGTAGAGTTTCTAAATAATTTTTCTTAACTAATGTCGTATTTCCGGTCAACGGCGTACTGTTGTCTTGCATAGATTTGTGCCATTCTTTGAGATGCCGAAACATCTGTTTGTTATTAGTAATAAGAAAGTTAGGGTTATCGCATGAAGTAAAAACCATCTTATGTGTTAATGATTCGATTAAATATATATTACTGGTAAAGTAAATTTGGTTTAATGCAATTGAAAGTTTTCCGCCTTCAGTATTTTCGGTTCTGTTTAACTTTTTCTGACTGTCCAGCATGTCACCAATATATTCAATCAGGCTGTTCATATCTTCAACCAGTTCAATGTAATGTTTGCGAGAGGTAAAAGCATCCATGTCCCGGAAATACCCGATCTGCCGGATTGTATTGTCCAGTATACTTTCAGTCCAGTATTCGACGGATGGGATCAATAGAAATTTCCTGTAGATATTTTTCACCAACTCAGTCAGTTTTTCCGCTTCAAGGTAATCAGGGTTGAATTTCCAATTCCGGCCCATACATTGCCAGATAGTCTGAGACCAGCAATACAGTTTAAACGAAAATAACCTGGGAAAGCCCATATAATAAAATAGCGGCACCTCAAAGGTCGAGAGCAAGATATTAGCCTTTGCGGGTTCCAGAAGTGATACATAATCATGAAGACGGTTTAAAAAAATCGCGGGATCAATGGTATCAAACTCCAAAGGTAAATACTTCCACTCAATCCGGCTTGGATTAAATGATTTGTTGGGGTTATTTACGATTGACACTATCAGGTCATGATCTAAAAGCCGCTGCATTTCATTGTAACTGATATCTGAGTCTTCATTCAGGTATTTATATGCCGTCGTTTTGGATACTGATAGTACAGACCGGATGATATGGATGAGCTGAGGCCTGGATAAAGTCTTTAACAGGTTTTCAAACAACAAAGACTGGTGTGAGCTATTCATAAGTTCAGTTTTATATATAAGCAATTTAAATATATGTGAACAAAAGTAGACATTTATTGCCAAAAGGCCGGATTTTTCACGCATATAAATTTTCGTAATTTGTTTATCACGCTGCATGTACCTTATATTTGTATATATACAATTGGCCAGTTATTTTTTAACTTTTAAATCAAAAAACTTATGAAAAATATTTTAATTCTTAGCATAATCGCTATTACCTTTAATCTGCAAGGTCAGACCTCTTTACCTGAAATTGATAACCAAACAGTCTCATGGGATGAAAACCATCAATATTCATTTTACCTGCAGGACGGTAAGACAATACATGATATCACCGGGCAAGAGCAGGAAAGTGTTGTGCCTTATGGCAGGCTTTTTTCGAAAAAGTATATCTGGAATGATAATAAGTTTTCTCACTTTGAGGTAAAAAATCATCAACCGCTTACCGATAATGCTTATTTTTCATTCCCGGTACACTGGGCTAAATACTACAACGGCTATGTTTCACATGTTAATGAATATGGACAGGAGATATACAGAACAGATAATATAGGCGCACTAATATCCGTATCTGAGTGGGAGGGGAAAAATGCAAATGATGTGCTTCCGATCACTAAAGTGAATCAGGGGTTTTCGTTTTATCCTGTACTTGGTAATAAAGAGATAACAAAATTAACAGAAGCTGATTTCAATGTAATTCAGAATGCTTCTATTTTGAGAATAAGTAGGGATTCTGCTTACTTTGAGTTCAATAAAACGGATACTACATTTGCTGAAATGTACTATAACTTCAAAGGGGAACAAACTATTATTACCAGCTACTATACATTGTCCACGGAATATCTTGTGAAAACCAAGGAAACAACTAAAACATACCGATCAACCTATGACGGTATCTGTTACATGGAACTAAAGGAAGTAACATTTAATAATATCCAGGTAGATAGGTATTCTGCCAATCCGCCGCAGGCCATACCGGTTACACCGAGCCCGGCAAGCACCTTTGAGGTATTTCCGAACCCCTTTAGTGAGTCTTTTACAATTACTTTTGATAAAGACCTGAGTACAGAAGATATTCAATCGTTACTGGTATATGACATGACAGGTAGTCCCGTGACTTTCAGAAAACAACTGAGCCGGGGTAAAAGCGTGATTACCTTTGACGGAATGATGCAGGGAACATATATAGTGAAGGTAAACATAGGTGGCAGAACCTATACGAGAAAGATAGCAAAATTTTAGTTTAATCATCTAAATAATATAAAATGAAAAATCAAGTATTAATATCAATTATTGCATGTTTTATTTCTAGTTTAGGATTCTTAGATGCCCAGACAAGCTGCATCATAAACCCGAATAATGAGGTTACAGAAGGAATCAACCTGGCACTAAGCATACCACCGCTGGACAGTTCGCTCATGGAAGACAGAACATACCACGTACCGCCGGTCATGACTGGTAAACAGGACAGGATCATCCTATGGCTTCATGGACTTGGAGGGGGAACTGAATCGTGGTCAAGAGCTGTTATTGCCACTGATCAGGGAGCTACAAATTTTCCTGCCCGGAAAGCATATAGTCTGAATCCCGAGTATAACGAGAATACCAATATTACCTATGCCGCTTATGACATTAAGCAAAAATTGGTAAATCAATCGACCATAAATGCACAATTACCTGAAAACAGGATTAATAATTTTATTGTCGCGCATAGCCAGGGAGGCCAGGTGAGCAGAGAACTGAACCATTTTTGCGAAAATGACGCCGACAAGTACTACGGCGGTATGGTTACTTTTACTTCATCGCATCATGGAGCACAAATTCTTAACAATGTAAACGAGGGTTTACTGGAAGATTTTTCTACATGGGGCTGTGAAAAGCTTACCTCCGGGCCATTACAAAGCTTTTTAAACGCTGTACCTGTCATTAATTTTATTGTTAACTCTCAGAAACTTCAAAAAAACATACAACAATCTATCTGTCCTCCTGTAGCCGGAGTGGCTGACTTGTTTGTGAGTATGAGTCATAATCCACCTCTTAGCAATGACTATCAGGTAGGGGCGGCCAATCTTACCAAGCTGCAAAATTATGAGCTGGATCCGAACAGGACATTCAGACCGTACCGGGTTAATGTATATTCTGCTGAACCCGATCAAGGATATCTGATATGGAGAACCTTGAATTATGCCAAAATGGGTTCTACGGAATTCGAACCATTTAAAGCAAATGCAGATGAAGGGGCCAATATTTTAGGCGATGTACATTCGCTGAAATATGAAATAGACAAGATGAAAACCTGGTATGAAGACCAGTACCATTACTGGGAAGACCGGGCTAAAAACTGCTGGAAGCCTAAACAAGAATCAAACTGGGGAGACTTTATTTCGGATATCCTATCCGGTGGAGCCTCAAATTCAGTGCAATGGAGCATAAACTGCAAAAATTCCCGGCAAAACAGGGATGCTTTTGAAGAATCCCTGGAGTTTTTCGATCAGGCCAATAACAGGTACAAGCATGTAATAGGAGTAAGGTATTTAGCTACCGGCCAGAATCTACTGTGTGTATGCAGAAGCATGAACGGCAATAATCAGATTATATCTACTTCATTTGTGGATTCATACCAGGAATGTTATGATAAAGAAGATTATTACTCATCCTGTAATATTGAGAATGTAGAGACGTACAATTATTTTGCTGAGCTTCCTTCAGACGGTATTATTTCCACCCAGACCCAGATGGGATTGCCGGGTGCGGATTGGGAAATTCCAGTCACGAACTCCTCCCACATGCAGGTAAGGAATGACGAGAATGCACGCATTGTCCTGTTTAATTTATATAACGGAACTATATTGCCATTCTTCCAAACAGATATAAAGTAGGAAATAAAAAGGGTACGAATAAAAAATATTCGTACCCTTCAAAAAAATTATTTGAAATGAAAAAATTGATTTTATTTATATTCCCTCTCCTGCTGTCTTGCAGTAAAGAAGCGGTGATACCATGTACTACACCCGGCTGTAACGATTCTATAAAGTATAATATCGGCAAGCTCGAAATAGCCTGGTCTACACCACTGCATGAGAACCTGAAATATGACTTCTCGCAGACACCGGTGATTCACAATAATTATGTAGTCTATTCGAAGGATTTCAGCACACGGGAAAAGCTTATCTTTTATGACAGGTTCTCAGGTGAGCAGCTCGGTGTGTGGGACGGCCAGAAAAGAAATACAAACTTATTAACACTTTTGACTCATCCGGAATACGGTATAATCACAACTAATTCTCCTGAAATGTTCAGTGGTACATCTTACCAGACAATGAAAACTTTATATGAGGAAGATACCAATGTAGAATATGTGAGAGGGCAGCCCAGTATTATTGGAAATTATTATTATTTTAATACCAAAGAGGCTGTTGCTTCCCAATGGAATGCACTGTACAGGATTAATCTTTCAACTGGAACAAAGGAACTAATTAAGAAGATCAATAAAGATGAAGATTATAAAACTTCAAATTGGGTTGATTACAATAAACCCGTACTCTACGACAAGAGCGGGCCAAGGCTGCTGATATATCCTTTTTTTAACTATGAAGGCACCAACGGATCTTTTTGTGAGCTAAAAGCCTTAGACGAAGAAACTGCGGAGTGGCGGTGGCAGACAAAGTTTACCTTTGACAGGGGGGGATTTCCCTTACAGTATCTGCCGAAGATCCATAAGGATATGATAATAGCCATGAGCCAGGACAGCATCTTCTGTGTGTCAGCGGAGACAGGAGAAAAACGCTGGGCTATAGCAGGCATACCGAATCAGTATGGTGTGAAACAGTGGGGCCCGTCCAATAGTGATCCGTACATACTCGGTGATAAGCTGTATTGCATACACAAGGGGGTGCTGTATTGCTTCAGCGCGGACACGGGGGAGCCCGTATTTTCGAAATCAGTAGACGAGAAAGACGGAATACAAGCGTCACCGCTCAGTTATTTTGAAGGAGTATTTTATTTTACCAGCCTACAGCACGTCTTCGCGGTCAGAGCTTCAGACGGCACCTTACTGCTCAAAGAGCGCAGCCACAATTACGGAAAGCCACTCTACTACAGTGATCCGCAGTTCACGGATATAGGAGTTACTATTGATGCGGAAAACCGCTTGATGTACACCAGTGATAATTTTGAAGCGATATGCTACAAAATCCCTGATTTTGAATAATCTCATCATTTATCTATTTAAAAATGAAAAATACCTTCCTATTTATACTTATTTTAACAGTAGTAGCCTGTACAAAGGGAGATACCGAACAGGGATACCGTGTCCGGGTGATAAATTTCGTCACGGGAGAACCTGTTGATGATTTAGAACTGTGCGTCAAATATTCTTTGCCAAATCAATGCCATAGAACAAATGATGACGGTCTTGTTGTCTTTGTTTTTGATGCAAATACTGTTCTTGAAAATGCCGGAGGCGCAGCATGGTTGGAAAACAGAAGTACACAATTTGATATGCCTGACATCCCGGTTAAAATGGGTAATTCTGATCAAATCACAGAGGCTGAAGCTTTCCCGAGGCTGTTTTTCAAAACCACTATCAACCAAACGGACGAAATCGAGAAAATATATGTGTGGGGCAGACCCATTCGCAATGGGCTACTTATTTTTGATCAGATTATTGAGTACTTCCTTTCAGCTGAAAGCGAAACCTATTCTTTTGGAAGCATTAACTATTTTAGTATCAAAAATGGAGTCTTGGAAAAGGCCTATCCATTAGACGCTGTGCAAGTGAATTTTAATATCTATCCCAAATCAGGGACCGGATTTTTTACAGTTTCCGATACGGAGAATATGACATTGTCCGATACCACCATTTATCACCTGAAGCTTTAAAATTATGAAACTAATCATATTTCTATCTTTGTTTTTTGCGGGGGCATATAGCGGCATTGCTCAGCTAAGTATTTTTGCAGGTGGACAGGCGACGACATTCACCGGCATAAAAGGTTTTTCCGATAAAGATGATCAATTGATTTATAACCCGGTTCTCGGTATCGGGTATAATCTGCGATATGCTAAGTACGAAAAGTTCAAACCCGGTTTTGTATTCAATGGCT
The DNA here is from genome assembly GCA_934699305.1 of uncultured Saprospiraceae bacterium. Lineage (GTDB taxonomy): Bacteria > Bacteroidota > Bacteroidia > Chitinophagales > Saprospiraceae > Parvibacillus. The sequence goes on from CAKUWM010000127.1 coordinate 6,515, forward strand.
ATTATAATACTGTCAGTTCTTTTGCTACACATGATCTCATCAATTATCAATTCAAGACCCGTCATCTGACCTTTGCTTTCGGGCCTTCGCTCACTGTGAACTGGCATAGAAAAACCCGTACCCGGGTAGCAGGAAGCGTTTTCCTGTCCTACATATATGGTTCTGAAGTGAAGCTGGATTATATCTTTGATGATTACGATGATCTTCATCTGCAACTGGATGTCCACCGGGATAATTTCAGAAAATACAATGTCGGCGCATATTTCGAAATAGGCCAGGATTTCAGGGTGTTTGACCGGTTTATCGGTGTTACCGTTTACAATGAACTGTTTATGGAAAAGTTTTTCAAATACAAGATATCAACTCTTGAGAACCTGGAACAAACACGACCTTTAGCTTTTGGGGTTAAGATATCTTTTTACATAGGTAGTTATCCCTTAAATACCGTACAAATAAGTGATATTCAATAAAATACGTGTAAATATATTTGAAATTGTTTGTAAGATTTTGTAAACTTTACTCATCATTTCTTGCAAACTAATTTCAATAATTTTATGGTTCCAAAGAAGAGAATGTTGAAGTATTTAATCATATTCTTTTTCGCTTTAAATAGTATTAATGCGTTTAGTCAAAACAAGCATCAATTAAATGGGATAGTTTTTATTGATGGTAAGTTAGCAGGTGGCACCGGTACATTTATATTCTCAAATCCGGTCGATTCAATAAGCTTTAGATACACTTATGGTGATATTATTGTTGATTCATTACACTATGGCAACTTAATTAAAAGATTAAAAAACAATGATAGCATAGAAGTAGTAATTCAAAACCAAAAAAAGATGTATGCAGAATCACACCTGTCCAAAATAAATTTTGAGCAAAATAAATGCCCTAAATAATCAAAGATTTAAGTCTACAAAGTTCCTAAAATTAAAAAAAATCCCCTCGTCAATAACTATTAAATAAATTATATTCAAGAGGAGGGGCAATTTTTTAAATAGCTCATTTAAACAGAATGACTCGTCCTGAAAAAAGTTTACAGTTTTAATTGATAATTCTGCTATTCATTTACAAAGTTAATATTAGTCCTGATATGAGTTTACAGTTGGTTTCTTTTTCGGATAATAGTTCTTCCAGATTCGCTTCACTTGCAATGGTTCATTGGCATGATGCACCTTGTCTGGAGTGAGGTTGCTGATGCTCATGTGAGGTCTTTCGTTGTTGTAAAGCCGGATTGATTTATGCAAGTATGCAATGGCTTCTTTCACCGATTTTATTTCCTGAGTATCTAAATATTCTTCTTTCAGTATTCCGTTTACTCTTTCTGCAATAGCATTTTCCAAAGGATCACCATTTTCGGTCATACTGATTTGAATATTATAGTC
>CAKUWM010000128.1 GCA_934699305.1 uncultured Saprospiraceae bacterium
GTTTTATATACCATGATGAAGAAATCGGCTGATTCCCAGGTTGTTGAAGCGTGGCTTGCTCCATGGATACCTGTTATTACTATGGGAATTATTGGATTTTTTGTAACTAGGAGAGCTATGTCCGATGGCAGTATGAATCTTGAAATTCTAACAAAAGCTATTGGAAAGTTATTTGAAAAAATTTCAGAAGGTTACTATCAAATTACGGAATTTTTTCTTAAATATTTGAAATTCAATAAATAATGATTGATTAGGAGGAAGAATATACCCTTTGCTTAACAATTTAAAACTGTTTTAATAGTAAAGGTTTTGAAAAGTTGTCAAATACCGATTATATATGCTTTCAAGATGTGCGTAACGTATCAATGGTTTCTCTAAACCATTGATACGAGTCGTAATTCGATTCCGCATTTGCCTAATGAGGAATAAGGTTTTATACTAAAGCTATCAAAAACCATATTTCATGGAATTTTTATCATCCAGTTCAAACACCATAATTTAAGCTATACTAATATTTAAGTATTTCTTCAATCAAATCATTTAACCTTGAATTGGCCATATAATTTTTCTCCAAAGGTATTGAAAAAGGAATGGGTGTATCCAATCCTGCACACCGTTTCACCGGAGCATCCAAATATTCAAAGCATTTTTCATTGATAATAGCAACAATTTCTCCTCCTAATCCACCAAACATATTGTCTTCATGAAGTACTATTACGCGATTGGTCTTCTTAACAGATTGAATGATAGTTTCTATATCCATAGGGACTAAAGTTCTTAAATCAACAACTTCAATACTTACATTATTAAAATGATTAACTGATTCCAATGCCCAATGAACACCAATTCCATACGTTACAATAGTGAGGTCTGTACCTTCGTGGGCTATAGCCGCATGTCCAAATGGAATATTGTAATAACCTTCCGGTATCGCTTGATGGTTGGAGCGATACAAAGCCTTATGTTCAAAGAACATAACAGGATTATTATCTTCAAATGCCGTAATTAAAAGACCTTTGGCGTCATACGGATTGGATGGATAGGCTATTTTCAATCCCGGTACATGTGCAAACCAAGCTTCGTTACTTTGCGAATGAAAAGGTCCGGCTCCTACTCCACCGCCTGTAGGCATTCGAATCACGACATCAGCTTTTTCGTTCCATCTATAGTGCAGCTTTGCTAAATTATTGACAATCTGGTTAAAACCACAAGTTACGAAATCAGCAAATTGCATCTCTACCATTGCTTTATAACCCTTCAAACTCAGTCCGAGCGCTGATCCAATAATAGCACTCTCGCATAAAGGAGTATTTCTCACTCTTTCCTTTCCAAATAGATCAACAAAGCCTTCAGTAATTTTAAACACACCACCATATTCGGCTATATCTTGCCCCATAAGCACCAAATTAGGGTGTTTAATCATGGCATGTTTCAGACCATCTGAAATGGCATCGATCATTCTCATCTCTTTTTGAGGAGAATCATTTTGTATTAGTTGAAAATCAAATGGCGCATATACATCTGTAAGTTCTTCTTCTGTATTAGGTTGAATACCAGGATGTTCCAAAGATTTATTCACACTTTGATTGATGTCCAGTTTCATTGTAGCTTTGAGCTGTTGCATTTCATCTACTGATATCACATTCTGTTTCAACAACAAAGATTCATATTGAGCGATAGGATCCAATTTAGCCCAATGTTCTAAAAGTTCTGTTGGAACATACTTTACACCGGATGCTTCTTCATGCCCACGCATTCTAAATGTCATACATTCTAAAAGGACAGGATGAGGATTAGAGCGCATTTCATTTGTCAAAGATTTAATGGTGTTATACACTTCTACCAAGTTATTGCCATCTATACTCAATGCTTTCATGCCATAACCAATACCTCTCTGGCTTAATTTACTGCAATTGTATTGTTCGTTGGTTGGCGTGGAAAGTCCATATCCATTGTTTTCAATAATAAACAGAACAGGCAAATTCCATACAGAAGCGATATTAAGTGCTTCGTGAAACTCACCCTGGCTCGTACCTCCTTCACCGGTAAAAACTGCTGAAACCTTTTTTTCACCGGCTATTTTGTGGGCTAAAGCAACACCCGTTGCATAAGATAGTTGAGGTCCAAGATGAGAAATCATACCGACAATATGGTGTTCTACTGATCCAAAGTGAAAAGACCTTTCACGCCCTTTAGAATAGCCACCTTGTGTGCCTTGCCATTGGCTAAATAAAGATTCTAAAGGCATATTTCGAGTGGTAAAAACGCCTAAGTTACGGTGCATAGTAAAAATATATTCATCTTCATCCAAGGCAGCCGCAACGCCCACTGAAATTGCTTCTTGACCTATTCCGGAAAACCATTTACTTATTTTCCCCTGACGAAGAAGGTTTAACATTTTCTCTTCAACCATCCTTGGATAGACAATCTTAGAATAAAGGTTTCTTAAGGTATCATTATCAGGGGCGATATCTGCTCCAGGCAAAATATCTAATACGGGATTTGAGTCATCTATTTTTTCCATTACAAATCTTTTTAAGTTGTAGTATTTATTATTCTGATTCTTGGTTATCAGTTTTCTTCTTTTTACGATCAAACAATTTGTCAAAAAATTTCTTTGACTTAGTAGTGTCTTTTACCGTAGTTTCATCACCTTTGTTTGTATGAACTCCATCTATATCGTCCTCTACAGCCAAAGAATCTAATGATACTGAATCTAATTGAGTGGAATCAGCTACATAATTAGTAAAGGCACAGTTTAATTTAGTCCTCGCCTCTTCGGAAATTGGTGGAAATTTTTCTTTTGTATAATCTAATAAGGTTTTATCTTTTTCTACATTGTGTAAAAACTTACCTACAATGGGCAAAGCAGTAAAAGCCCCGGTAAAGTTACCATTTAGATGGATTTCCGGAAATTCTCCCCCTACCCATGCACCGACTATTAACTTAGGATTAGACGCAATAAACCAACCATCGCTACAGTCCTGACTCGTACCGGTTTTGCCGGCGAGATCTTCAGTTACCTGGTAACGCCATTTAACGGATCCTCCGGTACCTTGGTTGATAACACCCTGCATCATAGATCTTATCATATCTGCATTTTCTACGGTCATGACTTGTTCTACTTTCTGAGCATCAGGCTTGGTATTATCAATGAGAACATTACCGTCTGAATCCACTACTTTTAAAATGTAATTCATGACAGGTCGTCTTCCTTGATTAACTAATGTTGAATAGGCACGAATCATGTCTATCAAGGAAATATCAACAGCTCCAAGACTGACGGATGGTTCATAGGGAATTGCCGATGATATCCCCAATTTTTTTGCAAAATCTACAACTGTATCAATCCCTGTCTTTAACATGATATCCACAGTGGCACAATTTAAAGATTTTGCTAATGCACCCGCCATAGAATATTGCCCTCCGTATCCGCCTTCGAAATTCTTAGGAGACCAATTGTCATATTGTGGATAAGTTTTTTGTGTATTGTCATAATATGCACACGGATCCAATCCTTTTTCCAATGCCGCAGCATATACAATCGGCTTCATAGTGGAACCAACATGACGTTTAGCTTTCACGTGGTCATATTGAAAATATTTATTATCAATACCTCCGACCCAAGCTTTTATATAGCCCGTCGAAGGTTCGGCAGCAAGAAAACCACAAGATAAAAATTGAAGATAATAAATCAGGGAGTCTTTAGGGCTAAGCTTCATCTTTTGTTCTCCTTTTGGACTATATACCATCATTTCTCGAGGTGCATTAAAGACACTATCAATATAATGGGCGGGCATTTTATTTGCAGCTAAAAACTTATAACGTTCCGTATTCATGATTGCTTTGTTTAAAAAAGCAGTATCTTTCCAAGGAAGTTTAATCCACTTCATTTGCTGGGTATAAAGGTCTTGAAGCTCCTTCATTTGTTCTTCAACCGCAATTTCAGCATATTTTTGCATACTGACATTGATAGATGTATATACTTTCAATCCATCCGTATAAATATTATAACTTGAACCATCACTTTTGGTCAAATGTGCCAATTGATTATCCAAATCAACTCTGGCAAATTCTCTGAAATATGTTCCTATCCCTTCAGTATGTGTTTCATTGACATAATGAAGCTTGATCTCAAGTCTGGAAAACGAGTCTAATTCTGATTTGGTGATATAACCATACCTTTCCATTTTGGTCAATACGGTATTCCGTCGTTTTTTAGCTAATTCAATGTTGTTTAACGGGTTATATTTAGTTGTTGCCTTGAGCATACCGACCAATGTTGCCGCTTCCTCGGTTTTTAAATGTATGGGAGTTGTACTAAAATATTGTTTTGCGGCAATATCGATACCAAAAACATTACCACCAAATGAAACCGTATTAAAGTACATGGTAAGTAATTTTTCTTTGGAATACATTTTTTCAAGTCTTTGGGCAATGATTATTTCCCTAATCTTATTTATTAATGTCGTACCCCTCCAGTAGGTCCGCCTTTTAAATAAATTTTTAGCTAATTGTTGACTTATTGTGCTCCCTCCACCTGATGAACTCTCTTTCATTAAAACTGTCTTAAACAAGACCCTGAACCAAGATTTCCAATCGATTCCATTATGTTCATAATAACGGATATCTTCAGTAGCTATCAGAGCATGAATCAAGTTCTTGGGAAGAGAATCAAAGGTCGTATTTGTTCTATTCTCTATATAATAACGACCAATTATAGTAGTTCCATCATCCGCATATAATTCAGTTCCTTCAGGATTGCTTATCTCCGCCAATTCTTCGTCGGAAGGCATACCTCCAAAAAATCCAATCCTGGCGGCAAAAATGAGCAAAAACAAGCATAAAATACAAGTTAAAAGGATACTCATTCCGCTTTTGAATAACACATTTAAAGTCGAATGCTTAGCGAAATAGTTATCAATTTTTCCACCTATTTTTCTAATATGTTGAATATAAGGTTTGAGGAAACTAACGAGTTTATTATTTACCATCTACTAAAATGTGGTTCTTCTTTAAAAAACAAATAAAAATTGAACTGTAAATATACGGGATATTGGAAGAAACGAAAGTTAAAAATTGTAATCTAAATAAAAAACCGTGTTTCAGAAATTTCCAAAACACGGTATATTCATTGCATATTTAAATGCATCAATCTTTCTAATTATGCTTCATCTGAAGTTTCATCAGTAGTAGCTTCTGCTTCTTTCGCATCATCTGTATCAGCTTTCTTTGACTTAGAGGTTGACTTTGTCGCTTTGGCAGCTAATTTTGCTTTTGCTTCTTCGGCTTTCTTTTCACCTGCTTCGTCAAACTGTTGCTTTAATTGAGAGAAAGCATCAATATCACCCAAAGTAGTTTTTTCTATTTTAGACTGCTGGTTCTTGATAGCCGTTTTTGTTTCATTCTCGGTTGAATCTTTCTCCCGCTTAATCAAATTATCAGCTTCTTTCTTGATATCCTCCAAATATCTTTGGTGAGAAACCAAAATACGTTTATCATCTCGATTAAATTCGATGACCTTCACTGTCAATGTTTCATCTACCTCAGCAGTTGACCCATCTTCTTTTTTCAAGTGCTTTATAGGAGCAAATGCTTCTAAGCCATACGGTAATTGAACTGTAGCTCCTTTATCGTCACGTCTCACTACCGTTGCTTCGTGATAAGAGCCAATTGGGAAGACAGATTCAAAAGCATCCCATGGATTTTCTTCAATTTGTTTGTGACTTAACGACAACTTTCTGTTCGTCTTATCTATTTCCATGATAACAACTTCTATTTCATCACCCACTTTAGTAAATTCTGATGGATGTGAATAGCGCTTAGTCCATGAAAGATCTGATATGTGAACCATCCCACCGATGCCATTTGCTATTTCAACAAAAACACCATAAGGAGTCAAATTTTTAACTAATCCGGTGTGACGGCTATTAACAGGGTATTTTTCTTCAATTTCATTCCATGGATCTTCTTGAAGTTGCTTCAAGCTTAGTGACATCTTGCGTTCTTCACGATCTATAGTCACAACTTTTGCTTCATACTCCTGATCAATCTTAAAGAATTCACGCGCTGCTACTGGTTGATTGCTCCATGATACTTCAGTAACGTGAATCAAACCTTCAACACCCGGGCTTACTTCCAAGAATGCACCATAATCTTCAACATTGACAATCTTACCTTTAACAATAGATCCTTCAGTAATATCCATTCCTAAAACTTCCCAAGGATGTGGAGTAAGTTGCTTCAGACCAAGAGAAATTCTTTTCTTGTTTTCATCAAAGTCTAATACTACTACGTTGATCTTATCATTGATTTGTAGAACTTCTTCAGGATGATTGATTCTACCCCAGCTAATGTCCGTAATGTATAGTAATCCATCAACACCTCCCAGATCCATAAAGGCTCCAAAGTCAGTGATATTTTTTACTACACCTTCAAGAACTTGACCTTTCTCAAGACCTGCAATAATTTGTTCTCTTTGTTCAGCAATATCACTTTCAATCAGTGCTTTATGTGAAACTACAGCATTTTTGATTGTTTCATTAATTTTAACAACCTTAAACTCCATTGTCTTTCCAACATACGCATCGTAGTCAATTATAGGCTTGATATCTATTTGTGAACCCGGTAAGAATGTTTCTAATCCGTAAGCGTCCACGATTAAACCACCTTTAGTCTTTGAAATAACAAGACCTTTTATGATTGTTCCGTTATTGAATGAATCAACAATGGTATCCCAAGCAATCAACAACTTAGCCTTCTTTCTAGAAAGAACCAATTGACCTCTTGAATCTTCTTGATTCTCAACATAAACATCAATATAATCACCAATTTTTAAATCCGGTGTATCTCTAAATTCTGAAAGGGAGATAATACCATCTGATTTATAGTTAATGTCCAATACGACGTCACCACCACTAACCGCTTTCACAAGACCTTTAACGATTTCATTATCTTTAATCGAAGTCAAAGTCTTTTCGTATTCTTCCAAATACTTCTGTGCTTGTTCAGCAGGATATTCAATGTGATTCTTCTTGCTTATTGACCAATCAAATGCGTCATGAGCAGTCTTAACTTGAGGTGTGTTCTCGGGCGTTTCTTGAAGTAGATTCTCATTTTCTGACATGGAATCCAAATTTTTAAAGGTTAAACAATAATTTTAGCGCCGCAAAAGTACAAATTATTTTGACACAAACTATTATTTTACAATTAAATTTTTTATCCCATTAAATACCAATTACTTATAATACTGTTTTTGTGATATTTATTCCAAAACATGTCACATGTTATTTGCCTCAACCTTTTGTTTCTTCAATACTTTGATCCATATTGATAAAAAAAAGCTGACCACCACAACAGTAGATGATCAGCTTTTGTATATTAATTTATTTAGTGTTGAATGGCAAGTTTTGTCATGAATATTTGATTACTCCCTTCTATCTTCAACAAATAACTTCCATTATGCAAATTACTCATATTCAATTGAATAGAACCTTTTTGTTTTATTTTTGCTGTAAACTCAATTTTACCTAAAATGTTGTAAACAGTTAAGACACTACCTTCCAATTCGGTTGACTTAATAGTGAATATACCATTTGTCGGATTAGGGTAAACGGATATTGGTGCTTTCGTCCAGCCATTAATAGCAGATACTATACCAACGGTAATCTCATTCCCAATCAAAACGCATCCATTTTTATCCGTAATTTTTACCGTATATAATCCTGGTGCTAAATTAGATGGATTTTGATCCGTAGAAACGACTTTTCCGTCTTTGGTCCATTCAAAAACAAATTCTGGAGTTCCACCTTTTACATCTATATTGA
>CAKUWM010000129.1 GCA_934699305.1 uncultured Saprospiraceae bacterium
AATAGTAAAATCAATAAACCGATCTGCATCAAACGACTCTATAACGACTATCCGTTCGAACCATTTAAGAATATCGACTGCCGGCTGGACATTAAGAACACCTAATACAGAAAGAAAAAGCGTATGATCCTGCACCCTTTTGAAAAGTGGATCCAAAGAGTTATCAGACTCTTTATTCCAGTTTTTATTAAATGTGATTCCACGTCTCTCTCTACTAAATAAATTGTTCTCCCTTACTTTGGGTTCCGCATAGAACAACCATTCTTGTGTAACGATTCCATTGAGAGTTTTAAATCCGTAGCGATACTTCTTGTTGTTGAGAAAAAAACTAACTTCCAGATGTGTAGGCTCGCCATTGGCCTCTTTCAATAAATAGGGAGTTATGGAGGTAAGAAAAAGATTCGAAGAAGAACTGGCAGAATAAAGTACAATATATTTCATAGCAGCAATCGATCTGAGCAAATTCGTTTTACCGGCCGCATTAAACCCCAAAATGCCAATACTTCGTAAAAGCCGATAGTCCCAATCCAAGCTAGGTGGCATAAATGTATTTTCCTTGCCCAATTTTATTGGTGTGGCTAAAAAGGACAGACCGGTATTCGATCCGAATGACAAAAAATTGGACAAAGTAAAGTTTATTAGCATATCCAGAGTTATTAATTTGAACGAAAATATCGTTTGAATTTTAATTTGTGGAAAAATATTTTGTACCCAGATACACTTTTAACCTATTTTTGCGATTAAATATCAATCTGAGGAATTTTCTAGGCGTTTTTTGACCTAAAAATACAATATTGGAAAAAACATTTAAAATATTATCAATCGACGGAGGCGGTATCCGTGGAATTATCCCAGCAAAGGTACTGACCGAATTGGAAATGTACATGCAGGAGAATAGTCCAAACAAAAAGTTACACCAAGAATTCGATCTTATTTGTGGTACTTCTACCGGAGCAATTATCGCTGTTGGGATAGCTCTTGGAATTCCTGCAAAAGAACTATTGAAATTTTATAAGCAACATGCATCCTCCATTTTCCCTCGATGGATTTGGAACCTTGATCAACTAAAGGGATTATACCGTCCAATATATAGTAATAAAACGTTGCTAAGTGCACTTCATGATGTTTATGCCATCGCAACCGGTGGCAACACTGCCCTTCTCAATGACGCAAAAACAAAATTATGTATACCTACGTTTAACGGTGGGACGGGAGAAATTAACGTGTTGAAAACAAGACACCATAAAGAGTACGTTCGAGATTATAAAATACCAGCACATCATGCAGCACTTTCAAGTGCTTCTGCACCAGTTTATTTCCCGCCACATTCATTTAAATTTTCAAATAATTTGGGAGAAGGTACTAACGTAAATATGATCGATGGAGGATTATTCGCTAACAACCCGTCTCTAATAGGAGTCTTCGAGGCTACTGATAAACTGCATAAAAAATTTAACAATATCAAAATTCTTTCGCTGGGAACTGGACAGGGAAAACATATTTTAAAACGAAGGTGGAAACCTCCGAGCTTTCGGTTTTGGCTGATCCCTAACCCACGTTTACTGGATATAATTCTTGATTCTCAATCACAAATATGTGAGCAGTATATATTCTTTATGAACCGATCACTCGCTAGCATAGGGCAAGAAATGGTTTACAAACGCGTACAATATCAATTTCACAATAAAGCCATCGCCCTTAATACATCGAATAAGAGGGATTTAGAAAGGCTTGAGCTTATTGGTGAAGAACTTAGCAAAAAACACCTAGCTGATATTTACAAAACATTTATAAAATAAAAAAGTTAACTATGGCAAACTGTCACAACTTATTCCAAGGGTATCATGAAGAAATATCTATTCCCAAATCAAAAAAACAGAAAATGTCCACTTCCAAGAATGGACTGAGAGAAAGAATACGAGACCACTTTAAAGAAAATCATCCCGGCTATAATCCGGTGTTCTATATTCAAGGTTCCGCTAGTCCCAAAATGCGGACAGGTATTCGCACCAAAGATGACATATGCGATCTGGATGATGGGGTATATTTTTTCAGGAACCCTGACGTTACTGCAACTACCCTACAAACCTGGATTAAAGAAGCAGTTGATGGTTATACAAACACAGCTCCAGAGCATCGAAAAAAATGTATCAGAAATATATTTGAGAAAGATTATGAAATTGATCTGCCGGTTTATTATAAAGTGGATGGCCAAAACTATAAATTGGCAGTGAAAAATACTGGTTGGGAAGACAGTGATCCAAAAGCTTTGATCGATTGGTTTCACAAACATAAAGATTCGAAGGGGCAGTTAGTTAAAATAGTAATATACGAAAAGGGTTGGTGCGATTACATTCGGAATAAAATGCCCAGTGGCTTAGTAATGACGATTCTAGCAAGCAATGCAAAGGTGAAAGTTAACTATGTATCCGACAGAGACGATATCACATTAAGAGATACATTGAAGGAAATCAAAAGAACCCTTGATTTGAAATTTGAATGCATTGTTCCCGTTATTCCAGGTGACGACTTGCTCAAAGACTATGATGACACCCGAAAAGATAATTTTATGAAGGCGTTGCAGAATTTTATCGATGATGCCGACAAAGCAATAGAAGAAAAAAATCAACTAAAGGCCAGCAAGCTTTGGCAAAAGCATTTAGGAGATCGTTTCCCAACCGGAGAAGATATTGAAGAAAATGCTGGCAAGACGGGTCTTAATATCGCAGCATTGAAAAGGACAGCAGAAGTATCCCAACCATGGTTAAACAAATAGTTTTTGATCATCTATTAGAGGCTAAGACAAAGTATCCTAAGCTTACAGAACTTACTGACGCAGGAAAATTTTATAGAGTCAACGGCTCTATTGATGTAGTAGATGACGAAGGTGGATGCTGGGACACTTACGATGTAGCAATATTGATACCTTTAAATTACCCCGACAGCCTTCCTCTTTTAATAGAAACAAGTCATAAAATCAAACGAGACAGTAACTGGCACATTAACAAAGAGGGTGAGTGTTGCCTTTCGACCAATGCAAAAATGTATTATGATTTAAAGGGTAAGATCACCTTACTTAATTGGCTAGATAAATTTGCTCATCCTTATTTGGCTAATCACGTTTACAAGATAAAGACTGGCTCCTATGCAAATGAGGAATTTTCGCATGGCGATGCGGGTGTTTTTGAGGGATGGAAGAAAATTTTCCAAACAGAAGACAGAAATCAGATATTGTTGTACTTAAAACAAATGATTGGTGTAAAGCGTCTTGCTCTAAACCGCCTATGCTTTTGCGGAAGCGGCAAAAAATATAAAAGATGCTATCTATCAAATCCTGAAGTCCATCTCTTAAATATCCCTGCAGCTCAAATTGTTAATGACATAAAGGCAATTACGGGCATTAATATGTAATCAATTATGTTGTTATTTATAGACTACCTGCCGATAGACTAATGATTAATTGAAAAAGATTATGGAAATATCAGAACAACAGCTAATACAGTGGTCGAAACCTGTAACTACTACTGAAGATGAAAAATGCAAGAATGCTATTAGACAGATAACGGAAGCGATAAGAAATAAATTTGGAAATAATATAAGCATTTTCCTGCAAGGGTCTTACGAGAACAATACGAATGTTAGAAAGGACAGCGATGTTGATATTGTAGTTAGACATGAAGGCTATTTCTATCATGACTTACAACGTCTATCTGATTATGACAGGCAACTATATAAATCCAACCTGGTACCTGCAGATTATCAGTTTGCCCAACTAAAAGAGGATGTCTATAGTGCTTTGGCCGACACGTTTGGAAAAGCCGTTAAAAGAAAAAATAAATGCATAGAAGTTTTGGGCAATTCCTACAGAATAACTGGTGACGTAATACCTTGTTTTGTTCACAAACGATTTGCATCCTTGTCAACTATTGAAGTAGAAGGAATTCAATTCTATAGCGACACTGGCTGTAAAATTGTAAGTTTTCCAAAACAACATTACAAGAAGGGTGTACACAAAACTGAATTAACCAGGCGAATGTATAAAAGAGCAGTTCGGATCTTGAAAGTCTTTAGAAATAACCTGATCGACTCGGGCAAAATTTCTAACGAATTAACGTCTTCATTTTTTATTGAATCCTTAGTCTATAATGTGCCAAATGATCACTTTACAATTGGCAACTATACTCAAACTATAAAAAATGTTATAACTAAGCTTTACAATGATATGGATAACGAAACAATTTCTAAAAAATATACTGACGTAAGTGGATATAAATGGTTATTTGCACCTGGGACAAGGCTATCTCCTTCAAATGCAAAAGAATTTATGCTACGATGTTGGCAATATGCCGGATTTAAATAAAAAAAGTATGAAGGATATCCACTTCTTACACTACAATTTCAGAATCACAATCTACAATAGAGACACGCTAAGACAAGCCTTGTACGAGTTTTCAGACACATATTGGCGTAAGAGCTTTTACCAGAGCGACACAGGGACCGGACGGGTCCGCTTAAGTCTCTATATCTTATTGAAAATCAGCTATGATTTTTTTTGGGTCTACTTTTGGTCTACCTGTAAGAACTAAGTTTCATTAACCTTACCCGTCTTTCTAACGCTTAACGTTAACACCATAAAGTTAGACATCCTTTCACTTATTCTTACTTAATTCTACCAATAAATTTTCTTTAGGAAATAAATAGCACTCCCGAAAATGATTCTCAATACACCCGGAGATGCTATGATAACAACCCAGTCCTTATCACCATCTCTTGTCTCGCAATTGGTATAGCGCCTTAGCATGTTCTGCCAATTCTTTCCCCTTTCTCAACACTGCGCCTTTAATAGGGTTAAGTAGTTGCCAATTTTTACCATCCTTTTCTAAAACTAAAACCTCGTTCCTTGTATTTGATACAACACATAGTTCTGACCCGTCATCAGAGGTGTAAAAAGCAAAATGATACTCTGTATTGCCTATTTTCTTATCGGCAGTTATTTCTTCCGCTGGTTCTTCTTCTGTTTCCCAAAACGACTTTTCCCTCTTAGATTTCCCTGGTATCCTTCGGCTTTTGGGGTAATTCAGCTTGATCGCTTCAGGATCAAAAACCGGAACCATCAGGTCGATGGTCCTGCTTAAATCCTGGCTAAAGATGTCTTCCTCAATGGCAAATTTATCTTTGAATTTCTGAAGGATCGTGCCGCCAGGTGTTTGCTTAATAATAAACCTGCCTTTAAGCATCTTACCATTTAAGATAAAAGAGAATGACCTCTGCTTGACACCAGCTTTAATTTTCTTTTCAGTAGCAGCCCTATCATCACCTTTGTTTACAGTATATGTCCCTTTATCATAAACTTGTTTTTGGGGGATATCGGGACGTGATATCGCTTTTAACCGGGTTATTTTTCGTCCAAACCGGTTATCCTGTGTGGGCGGATAATTGCTCCACCAGCAGTAGTACGTACTGCCTACTTCCAGGCAAATATGAAATACTTTCGGATCGGGCTGGTAAATAATAAATACTGGTTGGTCATCGCTCGATTTCATGACTCTTTGCAGATTAATGATAACCTCCGCTTTTATCACCACTTGACCATTTACTTTTTCACGTTTAATCTTTAGTCCAATATCTTCAGGAGCTATCCCATCTGAATCTATGAATCTTATCGGGTTGTTAAAAGCGTAATTATAAGCTGACTATCTCCGCATACTATCCGCTAGCGGATCAATCACATGCTATCTTCCAACTTGTGGATCATACATCCTAGCTCCATAGTCAAACCAATCCAACCCACTGCCATCGCTGAACTCCTTTCGCTGTTCTTCCTTGCCATTGTATTTGTATTTGTTTTCAGCTATCCCATTTAAAGCCTTGCTGCTTATACCCGCGCCATCGGCAGACCAAACGAATAATAGTGAGCTTCCTCCTAGTGTCATCCCTAAGTATTATTATTCAATTTCAACATTATCTTTATAAGTCACTTTTTTAATTGTATCTCCCCCCTTGGAAAGATAAATCCATATACTGTCTTTTAGCCATAAATCGTTTTGTGAATGACCCCTGGAATTTACTGTATCCGCACTTCTATATATTTCAATCCTTTTGGCGCCTCCTCCACTGCTATTACCGTAGTTAATTTCCTTGACTTTATAACGATAGTTGCCTTTATTAAAGTACCTCACCGAGCTTACATTCTCCTTAAATGATAGGAAGAACACAATAAAGCCAATGGGAATCAGCGGAGTTGCAGTAAATACTCCAATTTTATCAAGAATAGACCTGGGGTACATAATTTTTTTTGCCAACAAAAAAAACAATATAACTATTGCTACTATCCAAAATCCTATAAGCAGAATTCCATAGCCTAAAGAAACGCTCTGATCTTTTCTTCCCTGCATTATCAGAACAATCGTGATAAAATAATAAATCACATTAAAGACGATAACTCCCTTGCTCATAAAATACCATTTTAAAGTAAACTGACATAAATCTTATTCTCTAACGAATTTTTTGTTCTCGGCGTCCCATATATACGTTCCTTCTTCCAGGCTTCCAATATCATTGAAGAAAGAAAAAATAGAATGGCTTGAGCTAGTTCCAGTATTCGTTTTTATATCATCTTTTGATAAGCCTTGCTCATCTTCATTTGCTAACCACCCGAATCCAAATAAATTCCAATTACCCTTATGCTTATATTGCGTTGTTTTAATATCAGGGTCTGCTACCAAATCACCTGCCTGGTAGGGGTCGAAATCAGCAACCAGAGTAATTTTGATCTGTCGTTGCTGTTCAATTGGTAGCGTTTTTATATAGTCTTTCAATGCAGCTACAAACCCTTTTCCATATGCACCACCCATACTATGGGTTATTACCTTTATTGTTTCAATTATATCACCGCTATTTTTATCTCTGGCTAGATTAGAAATAATTTGTTCAGCATCCTTTTTTCCGGCTAAATATCCTATGGCTATTCGACTAGATGCATTGGCTGCCAAGGAGTTTCCCGGACTAAAGCCTCCTATTCCGCCATCGTAATATATAGAATTTTGATCGCCTAATTTATCCATAACTTGTTTATCAAAGGATTGAACCTCTTGATATTTTGCTAATGCGGCTCCGCCTTTGTATTTGACACGCCCCACCTTCGTTACGGTTCGAGACCAATAGCTTGCTTCAGGTTCTGAAGAGCTAAAATGATTACCATTAATGAAAATAACAATGTTGCCATCGGGATCTATAGCATTGGTTGGTTGATTCAATGCGTAAACGTAAGGGGATGTTGGAAAATACAATTCAGCTTTGCGGTCCATCACATGCCATCTCCCAATCTGCGGATCATACATCCTCGCCCCGTAGTCTAACCATTCAAGACCTGAACCGTCAGCGAACTCTTTTCGCTGTTCTTCCTTGCCATTGTATTTAAACTTGTTTTCGGCAATGCCATTCAGCGCCTTAGAGCTTATGCCCGCCATCGGCAGCCCAAACGGATAATAATGGGTTTCCTCCAGGATCGAACCCCTGGTATGCACCACCTGCAAATTATCAAAGAACACGTCAACCTGGCTTTGGTTACTCACATAAATATACACATAACCATTTTTCGGAGCAAGCTTTTGCTGGATATGATGAGATTTGATAAAGCTGTTATCGCCTACCGGGTCACACCCCGCATCCACACTGTTGAACTGTTCATCAAAAAAGATGTAGTTGAAAAAAGCTCTTGGTTTGGAAGAACTGTTAGGAGTTTCACCCAGCTGATCTGCAAAAAGATCTGTTATGC
>CAKUWM010000130.1 GCA_934699305.1 uncultured Saprospiraceae bacterium
TCCATGAATTGGTCTATATTAAAAGTCAGGTCGGTAATAGACTAAATCCTATGGCATCCCCGACTGCGTCCAAATGAAGTGCATCTGTCGCGGTGGATAGCTGGATTGATATCCGGAGGTGGTTGTTTTTTTGATGGTGTGGCGCGTATCAATACTCCTTTGTATTAGGTCGGATGAAAAAATAAAAGTGAAAACTTGGCAATTGTACCAAATATTGGTATTTTTGTAAAAAAGTAAGAATATGGCAAAGAACACTTCCGTTACTTTAGGAAATCATTTCGAACAAATAATAGAAAGAAGTATTGAATCAGGTAGATATTCCTCGGCAAGTGAAGTAATAAGAGAGGGGTTAAGGCTCGTAGATGAAAGAGAGCAAAGAATTAAAATATTTAGAGAAGCAATAGAAGCTGGAGAAAAAAGTGGATATATTAAAAACTTTGACCCTATAAAACATTTAGAAAAACTAAATCAAGGTTACACTAAATGAAGTTAAGCTTTGAATTAAGCTCATTGGCTTTAAAAGACTTAGAAGGAATTTGGGATTACACAGCTGAACAATGGTCAAAAGAACAAGCTAATAAATACTATATGCAAATCTTTACGGCAATTAACAATATTTGTAGCAATCCAAAAGTAGGAACAACAATCGATGAAATAAAAAAAGACCATAGAAAGATTATTGTAAAGTCGCATATGATTATCTTCAAGAAAAAAAGCGATACCATCTATATTGATAGAATCTTACATCAGAGAATGGATATCAATAAACAAATTTATGAATAGGATCACCCGTATATATCTGAAAGTTAAAATAGATAGTTAAAATGTCTTCTATTTTTAAAAAAAACAATACTTTGCCTTTAAACCCGAATGCTATAAAAGAAACTATTTTGCCTTTAAATAAAAATTCAACTTTACAACAAAAGTTTCTTTTTTGTATAATCAATTGTTGCAGGCATGTCTATTTTTTTTATTTTTTCTTCTTGTTTAACTTCTTCGGATAAGGTAGCGTTATCGAGTATATACAAGTTATATTTTTTAGAATAAAGTTGGTCAATCAAGCTCTTTTCCGGTACAAAAGGCAATGCAATGCATTCGGAATAAAACATCATCTCTATGGGACAAGATATATTAAAAACAACGGAATTGGAAGGAAACTTTAGCGCGGTCAATTCTTTCTTCATCCGTCCTTCTACTTCATGAGATTGAAAGGGTTTGATCCTTTCAATGCCGTATCTGATTGCTAATACCGCAACACTGACTGTTAAAAGGTAATTGAACTTGCGATATGACCATATTTGTAAAGATGGTTTTTGTGAATACAATATATCTTCGATAAACAGTGCCATAATGATAAAATAAGCGGGATATGTGAAGAGTAAGTATCCTTGCATTTTTGTTTTTGCCAATGAAAAAACTAAAAACGGAACAACTATATAGATAAGTAAAAAAAGATTCTCTTTCTTATACGTTTTATTTTTATAAATAAAATAAGCATACCATAGGAAAACAACATATATTAATTCATTGATATTGATCCTGATTCTATTGAGAAAATACCACCAAGGTTGTCCATTTCCTTCCAAAGCTTGTGTAAAATGCAACCTATTGAATTGCATCTCCCAACTATATTCCATTGGATAATTCATATAAGCATAAAGTTGCCAGGGTATTACAACAATCGCTACAGTACTGAAAAGTATCACTAAGTCATAGAAGATGTCTTTGTTGCTTTTCTTTTTAAAGTTCAATATAAAATACAATGGCATGACGATTAAGGCAGGCAGCCACTTGGACAAAATTGCCAATCCACAAGCCACTCCTGCAAAAATCAAAAATTTCTTATGGTTGTACTTTTTGTCTAATAAAATAAATACGATGGATAATTGAATAAAAAACAGAAAAAAGGTATCAATATGGTCTGTGGCACACCTTCCGGCGGCTAATTCTATTGCCAATCCATTAATAGATTGAAAAAATGCTGCTATCAGACCTATCCTTTTAGAGTTAAACAAGAAAAGGCCTATCAAAAATGTAAGAAAAATACTCAAAGTGGATAAAATAATAGACGGTAATCTCAATGTAAATTCATTGATACCGAATACTTTCATACTGATTGCCATCGTCCAGAGTGGTACAGGTTGTTTATGCAACCAAATTTCATTGAACGTCCAATTTTGATAATTTAACGGAATAACGGATTCTTTATAGAGCCTTGGTTCTAAAGGGCGGTCTATCATATTCTTAGCCACAAGAGCATGGTATCTCTCGTCCCAAGTATGCACCATCGGGTCTAAGGAGCTAAATATTCTCACCACCAAGCCGGTTGTTAAAATACAGAATAGAGCAAGGTGATACTTCTTTTTTAAACATGCTAATAGAGACGCTCCATAAGCAAATACAATGAAAAGTATAAGTATCATACCACTTAGTATTAAATGGTTATCATTCACCTATAATAAAATTTGAACTTACAACTTCTCTATTTCCTATATCACCCGCATTTGCTGCTTCCACAATCTTTACAAGTCAGGCATCCTTCCTGATAGTGTAGATTGGAAGAGTTACAGTTTTGGCATTTCGTCTTTTTTGCTTCGGTACCGTCCGGAACATAACGTTTTAGCGCTCGTGCGACACCATTTTTCCATGTGTTGATTGATTCATCCAGTTGGAGACTGTTGATGAGTTCGACTACCTTTTCGATAGGCATTGAATAACGAAGCGCACCTGAAATCAACTTGGCATAGTTCCAATATTCCGGGTTAAACTTATAGGAAAGCCCTTCAATAGTTGTTTTATAGCCTCGTCCGTTGATAAACTGGAAGTCGTAGCGTGAAGAGCCATCTGCTTCTTTGTTTTTGATGATATGGCCATCATTGACCCAGCGAGGTATCAAGATGCCGTCTTCATCATCGGCCATACCGGTAAAGATTTCGTAAGGACGGCCATCGATCAGCCCAATAAAGGCGATCCACTTGTCTTTGTTATTCTGAAAGCGCACCACATCGGCCTCCAATACTTGAGGTCTGATGATTGGGAAAGGCGTGATATCGTCAGATTTGGATTCAGCTTTATTGTTTTCATTGGTAGAAACAAGGACACCCGAGCGAGAACCATCGCGATATACGGTTACCCCCTTGCATCCGGCTTGCCAAGCTTCCATATAGCATTGTCCGACCACCTCTTCGGTGACGTCGTTGGGCATGTTGATGGTAACGGAGATGGAATGATCTACCCACTTTTGAATGGCGCCCTGCATCCTAACTTTGTTGAGGTAATCAACATCATTGGATGTGGCTTTGTAATAAGGAGATGCCATGATCAAGTCATCCAGCTCTTCTTGGCTATAGTTTTTGTTGGTATCATAGCCATTGACTGTCATCCATTGGCGGAATCTGTGGTGGAACACAATATATTCTTCCCAAGAGTCGCCTACTTCATCAACGAAGTCAATACGGACGTTTTTGTCATTGGGGTTGACCTTACGGCGACGCTTATATACCGGCATAAAGACGGGTTCAATACCCGATGTAGTCTGCGACATAAGGCTGGTTGTTCCGGTAGGTGCAATGGTGAGCATGGAGATGTTACGACGACCGAATTCCATCATTTCATAATAAAGTTGAGCATCGGCTTCCTTAATTCGTAGGATGAAAGGATTATTTTTCTCTCTTTCTGCGTCGTAAATTCCAAAGGCACCTCTCTCTTTAGCGGCGACAACAGAAGCGCGGTACGCTTCTATCGCTATTGTTTTATGAACTTCAACGGAGAAGTCTGTTCCTTCTTGACTACCATAGCGCATGTTCAATGCGGCAAGCATATCGCCTTCGGCAGTGATGCCGATACCTGTACGTCGTCCTTGTTGTGCTTTTTCTTTGATTGAAAGCCATAGGTTTCTTTCCGTATGTTTAATGCCTTCACTTTCCGGATCTTCTTCGATTTTTGCTAAGATACCGTCTATTTTTTCCAACTCAAGGTCGATAATATCGTCCATTATTCGCTGAGCACTGTGTATATGCTTTTTGAACAAGTCCCAATTGAAGTAAGCTTCCTGTGTAAAAGGATTTTCTACATAAGAAAAAAGATTTATTGCCAACAGTCGGCATGAATCATAAGGGCAAAGTGGAATTTCGCCGCATGGATTGGTGGAAACGGTCTTATACCCAAGGTCTGCATAGCAATCGGGAACGGATTCTCGGATGATAGTATCCCAAAATAAAATGCCGGGCTCGGCAGAGCGCCATGCATTGTGGACAATTTTTTTCCAAAGAGCTACAGCGTCAATCTTTTTAACAAAAACAGGATGATTAGAGTGGATGGGGTATTGTTGCTGATAAGCGATACCATCCCGTACTGACTTCATAAATTCGTCATCAATGCGCACGGAAACATTGGCTCCGGTTACTTTACCTTGCTCCAACTTGGCGTCGATAAAACCCTCCGAATCAGGGTGCTTAATGCTTACGGACAACATCAATGCCCCACGGCGACCATCCTGAGCTACTTCTCTGGTTGAATTGGAAAACCTTTCCATAAAAGGCACCAGACCGGTAGAGGTCAATGCCGAATTCTTAACGGGAGACCCTTTAGGACGAATGTGTGATAGGTCATGACCTACGCCACCACGACGTTTCATCAATTGAACTTGCTCCTGATCTATCTTCATGATGCCCCCATACGAATCAGAAGGCCCGTCATGCCCGATAACAAAGCAGTTGGACAATGATGCTACTTGATAAGGATTACCAATACCCGTCATTGGGCTTCCTTGTGGAATGATGTATTTAAAGTCTTTTATTAGATCAAAAACTTCCTGCTCAGTCAATGGATTGGGATAGCATTTTTCTATTCTTGCTATTTCAGAAGCAATGCGTCGATGCATGTCATCCGGTGTCTTTTCGTATAGATTGCCATGAGAGTCTTTCAAAGCATATTTATTAATCCATACCCGCGCCGCTAAATCATCGCCTCTAAAGTACTTTAAACTCGCTTCAATCGCTTCGTCTTGAGAAAATGTAGCTTCTTTTTTCTGAATAATAGTCTTGCCCATAATTTTTAAATATTATATATAAGGTTAATGCGTCTTTTAAAAAGGCAAATGTAATATAATAAATAATTATTATATCATTATTGCGAAAAAAATTATTAAAAAAAATCAAAAAAAACATAAGTTTTCAAAAATAAATATATAAAAAGCTAATATACAGTAAGATAAAATTTTGATAGATAAAAATAGTTTACAAAAAAAAATTATTATTTGAAAGAAAATGAAAACAAAATAAAATTTTTATGCGCACTTATTTTTTTGAAAAATTCAAATAATTGTCAAATATTGCGATCTTTTTTGGCGGTATTTTATTGATTGTCATCAAACTTGTGATGTTAAAACAATATTTGGCAGAATTTAGCATTACAACCAAATCGATAATTTGAATGTCTATTTTCTTTTTTTTATTTTTCAACAGAAACCCATTTCTTATCTTTGAAAGATGAAAAAAGATACTTTTTCCTTTAGTAATGCCACATTTTTTCGGGATAAACTTATGGAATGGTATCATCCCAATGATCGCCCCATGCCCTGGAAAGGGGAAGCAGATCCCTATAAAATATGGATTTCCGAGGTTATCCTCCAACAAACACGCGTTAAACAAGGGTGGGATTATTACAATGCCTTTATAAAGTCTTTTCCCAATGTTGAGGCTTTGGCTGCCGCCGACATAGATCAGGTTATGAAACAGTGGCAGGGTCTGGGTTATTATAGCCGGGCACGCAACCTCCACCGAGGCGCACAACAAATAGTAAGTCTTTTTAATGGACAATTGCCGGCGTCGTATGACCAATTATTATTAGTCAAAGGGATTGGGAGCTATACTGCTGCGGCGATTGCCTCTTTTGCCTTTAATCTGCCGTTTCCTGTCATAGATGGAAATGTTATCCGTGTATTGAGTCGTTTTTTTGGCATAGATAAGCCGGCGCAAAGTAAAGAAGGCAAAGCCCTATTCCAAAAGGCGGCACAGGATGTATTGGACCGAAACAATCCTGCTATTTTCAATCAAGCTATTATGGATTTTGGCGCTACACTATGCATGCCTGCTCAACCGTTATGTGCAGAATGTCCGGTTCGCCAGAATTGTTATGCATATATAACAAATGTAACAAATGCCCTTCCGGTTCGACTGCCAAGAGCAATAAAACGAAATCGATATTTTAATTATTTAGTATATCGCTGTAACGGAAATATAATGATATTTCAAAGGCCTCTGGGAGATATTTATGCCGGCATGTATGAGTTTTATTTGGAGGAGTCTTCTAAAGCCAACATACCAGACTATCATGAAGTGCCATTTGTACAGAAAGAAGACTGTACAATAAAGAAGGTTGTCCGTCTAAAAAAACATATATTGACACATCAGGTTATCCACCCTGACTTTTACGTCATCGATACCTTTAGAATGCCCGATATACCCGACGGTATCATAATTTCAATTGAAGAATTAAAAAAGTGGGCTTTCCCTAAATTTATACAACAGTTTATAGATGAGCACCTGATTGCTTCGGCCGGAAAGAATACTGTCTCATAATAAAGTGGGTATATTATTAATAGTTATGTTTTTGTGAATTATCTGCCGGTGTAACAGAAATCTGAAGCGGAAGAAAATGTCATCAGTCAAAAACTTTATACTAAAAGAATAAATCGGATGGATATAGGTAATACAAGTCCAGTGTACCCAACGTGCAGACACTTAGGAGGCATGTAGGTGGTATACAATGTTACTTGCTGTGTCTCATTTTTTATACAATTTCAAATTTTTCCAGTTCAATTTCAAATCTGACTTTGGCTTTTAATGCTGTGAATACTTTCATCATTGTAGCAATTGTCACGTTTCCTTTATTGTTTTCTAATTTAGAAATTTGAGCTCTTTGTACACCAACTAATTCTCCAAGTTGTTCTTGAGTTAAGTTTCTTTCTATTCTCAATTTTTTGATTTGCTCGGATAGTATCTCAACCTTTAACTCCTGTTCATATTTGTCTCGTTT
Source organism: uncultured Saprospiraceae bacterium (assembly GCA_934699305.1). Lineage (GTDB taxonomy): Bacteria > Bacteroidota > Bacteroidia > Chitinophagales > Saprospiraceae > Parvibacillus. Next base: position 7,039 of record CAKUWM010000130.1, read on the forward strand.
AGGTGTTCCTATTTTACCCAGAGTTTTATCTTTGAGTTCAGATAGCGATGTTGACTTCATTACTTTTTATTTTTTATTTTTAAGTACTGTTCTTTTATTCTTGCAGCCCTATCGATTTCAGTTTTTGGCGTTTTATTCGTTTTTTTGTCAAATCCATGTGTACAAAGAATTAATGTTTTCGGTTTTGATTCACTATCCCCAAATGCAAAAAACCTATAAAACTTCTCATTATCTCTTTCTCTAAATTCATATATTCCATGTTTTGTCTTCAGTTTTTCAAACCAAGATCCTTTTATTCCCGCTTCTGTTTTATCAAAGCACTTTAAGAATTTCTCTTGAATTTTTGGGTTGAGTTGAAAGTAATATTCACGTGCTTCTTTTAATAATTCAACCTTTATTTCTCTCTTCAAGAGCCTCATCAAACAAAGATAATATATGTTTCTATAATTGGAACTATTTGGTCGAGGTTTTTACTTATGTTTCATAGCAAGAAACGAAAGGATATCTGTAATAGGCCAATTGTGTCGGTCTATACGGCTACCATCCCGAATGCTAACGGGTGCATTTGGATTTTAAAGAAAGCCCGACTTATCGTGAATATTAAACAAGGTTAGATTGTATTATAATTGGTATAATCCCATATTCCGCACTTGAAATTGTTATACGAATTGTAACAATAAAATAGACCAAACTATTTTATTGTTTTACAATCGTAATACCGCTGATACTTTTAA
>CAKUWM010000131.1 GCA_934699305.1 uncultured Saprospiraceae bacterium
GACCCATCCAAGGGCCCTAAATTAAAATCGGGCATATTGCCTAAGGAGCCACCTGTACAGCTTGGTTTCATTATGGAAGCATACCGGGCATCACACGCCATACCTCGCTCGTCGGGATTGTTGATTACAGTAACTCGGAAATTATTACGACCATCAAAAACGTATATTTTTCCATCTGGTGCCAAGAAAGCCATACCAAAAACTAAAATATAACCATAATCAACGATCTTAGGATCATATCGACATACCCTGATCAAGCTCTTGATGGGATCCGGTGCATCCGATTCTCCTTGCCAGATGGTGAGACTATTAATTAAATAAAAATATTTACTTGACTTGCTATAAATAATTTGGGAAAGGCTGGAAGTATCCTCGTAAGGTATTTTGAAGGTGATGGGATCGCCAAAGGTGCCGGAACATCTGTCAAAAGGGATGGTCTGACCTCTGTTTAATTTTTCATACATGGATACGTGTTTATAGGTTTCACCTCGTGCATACCAGTTGCCATCGGGAGAAAAACCGGGGACAAAAGTTTGATCAATAATGGTATCCTTCAAGGTCTGAATACCTATATACTTCAGTGTATCGGGAGACAATAAGAAGGAATGCATATCCTTGGAGAATCGGCGAGGTGCTACGATCCACCAGTCCCTGCCATTGGCATGCCGACAAGCAGACAGCACTCCAAAGAAAGGCAGTTTATCTTTTAAAATACTGGGTACGATGGTGCCTATGGATAGCCTGCCATCGGGTAGCAGCTTAAAACGCACGGAAGTCAGACCTTCCGGAGCAATTGAATTATACGGTAATCCCTCCATCTGATAGTCGTTGACGCAGATGAGTATAAATTCATCCTGCTTATCCGGTACAGGAAGGATGATGGCATTATTGTAACTATATTTGGATGAATAGGGAAAGGGCTGAAAATATCCAAATACTTCGAGTAAGATGGCATTGCCATACCGATCCCACAGCTGAGATCCATTGAAGTAGGCAGCAATACGACCGGCAGTATCGCATATCTGTGCATTGTTACCATAAGTCCAGTATTTTACCGGTATATTTTGATTGATAAAAGTATCGATAGCTTGCATCCTAAGGGTATCGTCATTGAAGTCAAATAAGGTACCTATCCTATAAACCGTATCATTCGGGTCGAGGTTATAGCACCCTCCGGATAGTGCATCCATTATAATGCGTTGCCGATCGTATTTTTGGTTTAGGTAGTTTTGGGCGTTAAGGGAAATGTATATCAGGGTGAAACATAGAAAAAAGAATAGATTTTTCATGATAAAATTTTTTAAAAGTTAACAATAATTAAAAGGGTTAAGATAGAATAAAAGGTTCTGACGACTTAAATGCAGGATTAATAAAGTGCCAACTTACACAATGTTTTGTTAATAAAAAAATTAAACGGTAGAAATGTTGGATTATAAAAATAAATTACTAGTTGTTAACTTCATTGAAAACTTTGTGAAATTTGACAGCTAAAAGATTGGGTAATTGTTAATTTTGTTTCGGATGTCTCGTATCAATCATTAAAATAAGGAATGAAGTCAATCAGTGTTTTTGAAATTATAAAAGTAGGAATAGGTCCATCAAGTTCGCATACGATGGGTCCGTGGAATGCGGCTGAAATGTTTTTAAACAAAATAAAGAATCAGTCAAAATTGTCTTCCGTTCAAGAAGTCTTTGTCACCTTTTATGGCTCTCTTGCCAAGACCGGTATCGGGCATGGTACCGACATTGCCGGGATGCTGGGATTGTCGGGAGAGAATTTTAAAACCATCGATACAGCTCAGGTTGTATCATTAGCTGAAGAGATAAAGTTGACCGGTCGCCTTGTCCTGGGCGGCGAAAAAAATATTCCTTTTGTCTATGGGCATCATCTTGTTCTGAACAAAAAAGAAAACCTTCCATTCCATCCCAATGGTATGATATTTAAAGCATTGATGGAGGATGGGACTGTTATTACACAAGATTATTACTCGGTGGGCGGGGGATTTGTAGCGACACAAGAAGATGTTACTGTTGAGGACTATTGTATCCGTACATTGTACCCATGTCATCATGGTGAAGCCGTGTTAAAGTACTGTGATCAATTGGGTATTTCCTTTTCTGATTTGATCTATATCAACGAAGAAAGTTGGGGAACTCGGGATAAAATTAATCAAAAAGCTCTTTCTATATGGCATCACATAAAGGAATGTATCTATGCAGGTGTAAACAAAGAAGGGGTTTTACCCGGCGGATTGGGCGTCACGCGTAGGGCGGCAGGGCTTAACAGAAAAATGTTGGGTGACAAAGAGTATCATAATCAGGAAGAGTGGTATCAATTACTGGTCGAAGCAGAAGAAACATTTACCAATATCAATAAATGGATATCTTGCTTTGCCCTCGCTGTAAATGAGGAGAATGCCAGCTTTGGTCGGATAATTACCGCGCCTACCAACGGTGCGAGCGGCGTCATCCCGGCTGTATTGATGTATTCACAGGTCTTTACAGAATATAAGGGCGAGGATAAAATTATCCGATTTCTTTTGGTAGCCGGTGAGATCGGGACTCTTTTTAAGAAGAATGCAACAATTTCGGCGGCTATGGGCGGGTGTCAGGCTGAGATTGGCGTATCATCTGCAATGGCAGCTGCCGGGCTTACAGAGATAATGGGTGGGACGCCGGCTCAAGTTCTTATGGCAGCAGAAATAGCCATGGAACATCACCTTGGATTGACTTGTGATCCTATCGGCGGCTTGGTACAGATTCCCTGTATAGAACGCAATTCAATGGGTGCGATAAAGGCTATTACAGCCGCCAACATAGCCTTGGAAAGCGATCCTTCTAAGGCGAGAGTTACCCTCGATGAAGTCATTCAGACGATGTGGGAAACGGCTCTAAGTATGAGCGACCGTTTTAAAGAAACCTCAGAAGGCGGTCTTGCTATTGCCGTCAATATTTCAGAATGTTGATAATTCCTCTTTTATACCAACCCTAAGAATAGCAAGGTTGGGTCTTCTAAGAGTTTCTTTACTCTAACCAAGAAGGTTACAGAGCTTGACCCGTCAATAACTCTATGGTCATAAGACATAGCGAGATACATCATAGGTCTAATCTCTACTTGATTGCCAATAGCGACAGGTCTATTGATGATGGCATGCATACCGAGAATCGCCGATTGAGGTTCGTTAAGAATCGGTGTACTCATCATACTTCCAAAGATACCGCCATTGGTTATGGTAAATGTTCCACCCTTCATTTCATCCAATGTTAGCTTGTTGTTGCGTGCTTTGTCAGCGAGCTCTTTTATTTTGAATTCTATCTCATGAAGCTGAAGACTTTCAACATTATGTACGGGCGGGACGACTAATCCTGTTGGTGTTGAAACAGCAATTGAGATATCAGCATAGTCGTGATAGATGAAGTTGTCTCCCTCGATGCTGGCGTTGATTTCAGGCATTTCAAGCAAGACGGAAGCACACGCCTTAGAAAACAGAGACATATAACCTAATTTGATGCCGTATTTTGCGACGAAGGCGTCCTGATATTTTGCACGCAATGCGTTGATGTTGGTCAGATCCACTTCATTAAAGGTGGTCAACATGGCGGTGTTGTTCTTAGCTGAAACGAGGCGATTGGCTATAGTACGGCGCATACGACTCATCTTCTCAATGCGTTCGACCCTTGAAAATGCCGGTGGAGTGAGTGGCGAAGTCGGTTTTTCTGTTGAAGGAGCTGTCGCCGGTTGTTGAACTTTAGAAATTTCAGCCTTTTGAGCATCTTCCTTGGTTATGCGACCATCTTTGCCTGTTCCGGTTACTGATGCCGGGTCGATACCTTTTTCTGCGAGTGTTTTAGCTGCTGCAGGGGATGGAGTTCCGGTGGCGTAATTGGGTGAAGAAGTAGGCTGTATGTCGGTAGGCTTCGATTCTTGCTTGGTTTCAGGCTGATTGACCGGCACCTCGGGAGTTTCGGCTTTTCCGACAAATGCGGTATCTATTTTAGCCACGAGGTCACCTATTTTTAAGTCTTCACCTTCTGATGCAACGTATATCAATTTGCCACCTGCTTCGGCCGGAAATTCCAAAGTTGCTTTGTCGGATTCAAACTCACAGATGGGTTCATCCATGTTGATGATAGCTCCGTCCGGCTTGAGCCATTGGGAAAGGGTAACTTCATTGATTGATTCACCGATGGTGGGGACGCGCATTTCTACAATACTCATAATAATTATTATTTTAGACTAACCTAAATTTTATTTTAGACAAATTAAAAATACATTTATATGCTAAGGTAGGACAATTTTTATCAGATGCAACAGATTGACCCTAAGTTTTTTAAAAAAACTTTCAATATTTGGAAAAAAAGCTCTTCAAGTATTCTTTTTCTAATGGAATAATGATTTTTATTGGTCTGTAAAGTGTGTGTTATTCATTTTACGGCCTCCTAACGCGCATAGATTTTATCATACAATTCTTTGAATTCCCGTTTTCCAGTCCGATTGTATTCATAACCTGCTAATTGGAGGGCTTTGTCCCGTTGACCATTAAAATAATAAGCCACCGCAAGGTTGTAATTGGCTCGTGCCAGATACTTTGGTTCAGCAATATTTTTAACCTGGACACTTAGGTAATCCACTACATTTCTGAAATCAGACAGCTTAATCATTTTAGCGGATTTTTTAATAATATCATTGCCTTTGGTATAATATTGCCAATGGGAAGTGAGTTCCATTGGGTTGATGTCTTTAATAAGAGCCGTACTGAGCTTTTTGGCAAGAGTGGAGGCTGTAACAACCTGAGTGGTATCCATTTGGAGGTTGACACTTTGACGCGTGAGACCTTCAGTTTCATAGCTGTTTTCGGTATATTGAGGGAAGTTCATTATAACCTGGTTGGTTTTGACATCGTATAGCCGCCAATATGTACGTAAGGAGATGAGTCGTTTTCCGGATACTGCTTCGATGGTATATTTGTTGCCGGAGGGATCAAGTTGATTCTTTTTTATATCTTTATAGGTGCGTGTTTCTGTAAGTTCAAACTGGTCGAGGGACAACAAGCCATCAGCACCTGAGGCAATTTTGGATAAATCAATGGAATTTATAATGGGAGCGATACCATCGGCGACACCTTCATGACGTGAAGGCAAATTTTTTTTGGATGAAACAGGAAGTCCTGAGATAATGCTACTAATATAGCTGCTTCGTGCTCTGTCAGTTTCAGTGAGAAGGTCGGTTTTAGAGGGATATCCTGATTTTTCTATAGATCTATCAATAACATTGATGGACAATATATGAGCCGGAATTGGATTTTTAGGAGGGACGACTTTGTCAACGTGTGTAAAATAGGCTATTTTGCAAGATGTTATAGCTAAAAGAAATAATAATAAGCTGAGATGTCTAAGTTTTTGAATCATCATGTTTTGTAATCTTTATGATAAAAGTACAAAAATTCACTCACATTCAGCAGTAAAGGTTTTGAAAAACCGTCTAGTGCAGATTACGAGTCGTACATCGATTCCACATTGTCTTTGCGGAATGTGGGTTAAACTAAAATTTCGTTGAACAAAAACAATACGTACATTTATGTCAAAAAAATCAGAAAGTTGGCAAATATGTAATGGTATGCCTCATCCCGAAAGACGAAACTGCGAACAAAAATAGAATGAAAGGCAGATAACTATAAGACAAGAAACACCGAAAGACCTTGATGATGTTTTTAAACTCAATAAAATTGCTTTCAGCCGGGAGAGCGAAGCAAAATTGGTTGATGATTTAAGAAAGAATCCCGTTGTTCCGGAACTTTAGCTTGTGGCAACTGACAACATTAAAATCATTGGACATATCTTGTTTACTAAAATTATAATCAAAAACGACAACGGAATGATAAATGAAAGTTTAGGACTTGCTCCAATGGTGGTTAGACCTGAATTTCAAAAAAGAGGAATTGTTGGACTACTTGTTAAAAAAGGACTCATACTAGTAGAAAAATTAGGATTTAAATCGGTAATCGTATTGGGTCACTAACAATATTACCCAAAATTCGGATTTGAGACAGCGGACAAATGGAATATTATAGCACCGTTTGATGTCCCTTCTAATGCTTTTATGGCAATTGAGCTAGAAAAAGATGGACTGAAGAATATATCGGGTACCGTTATTTACCCAAACGAATTTGAAAGGGTATGACATAGGTCAACATGATTATAAAAGAAGGCCGAAACAAACTAAATATCCAAAAGAGCTTGAATTTTTTCCGATGCAAGGACGACAGAACTCAAAATAAATTGTATTTTGCTAATTAGTCCAAATAATTACGACAATATGAATTCTATTGGAGAATTTTTGACAGGTGGACTTAAAAATGTATTGAAGAAAATATGAGCACGAAATTTTTTACCAATGAAGAACAGAATACGCTTCTAAACAAAACAGAAGGTATATTTAAGCATAAAAACGTCCATTTATTAGATGCTTTGGTTGGTTACTTCCTTGCATCCGGATATTTCCAAATTCGTAAATTTGTTGAGGATGCTAAAGAAATAAGGATTCTTGTAGGTATCAACATTGACACTTTAGTGTATCAATCCAATCAGCAAGGTGTTTTATTTGATGGTGATGCAGAAAAAGCGCAAGAAGAATTTTTTCTGGAAATAAAAAAGAACATCCAAGAAGTAGAATACGACAAAACTGTTGAAAGTGGAATGATTCAATTGATTAAAGATATTACCACAGGAAAAGTAAAAATCAAGATTCACCCGAAACAAAACATACACGCAAAAATTTACATTTTCAGAGAGCAGGAAAAACACGGCCACGGTTATGGTTCTGTAATTACTGGTTCGAGTAACTTGACAGATGCAGGACTTTCTAAAAACTTTGAATTCAATGTTGAGTTAAGGGACAACTCTGACATTGATTTTGCAACCGAAACTTTTGATAATCTTTGGGAGGAAGCTGTTCCAGTTGATATGGGCAATATTGAAAAACTGCAAAAAGAAACGTATTTAAACGATAATTACACACCTTACGAAGTCTATTTGAAATTCCTAATTGAATACTTTGGAAAAAGCATTGAAATTCTAAAAACCTATCCATTGACGATTGAAGAAGCTGAACAGGAATTTGAGAAAAAGATTGTTAGGGTTAAAACTTTGAATCCTGAAATTATTATCACTGAAAGTTTTAGCGAATGATGACAAAACTTGATAAAAATATTATTCTCGAACTTAAAGAAGCTATTCTTCAAAGTCGTTATCAGGCTGCTCGTTTGGTAAACAAGGAAATGATTGCCTTGTTTTTTGAAATTGGCAAGAAAATCAGTAAAAACACAAAAGAAAATGCCTGGGGCAGTAAAATATTAGAACAAATATCCTCCGAGCTTCAAAATGAACTGCCGGGAATAAGAGGTTTTTCGAGTGGCAACTTAAAGAAAATGAGAGTATTTGCCGATTTTTGGCAAGAGCACCTTTCAATTGGTTCGACAGTGCTGAACCAATTGGAAAATTCAGTCACGGAAATCAGTTCGACAGTGTCGAACCAAATCCCTGAAAACTTTACCGGCACCTTCTTTTCAGTAGGTTTCAGCCACCATTACATCATTGCTTCAAAGAGTAATTCGTTTGAAGAAGCCTGGTTTTATATAGGGAAAACTGCAAGCGAATTTTGGGGATACCGCAATCTGGAAAAACAACTCAAGGAAAATCTTTATCAACAACGGGGTTCATTACCCAATAATTTCAAGGCAATATTG
>CAKUWM010000132.1 GCA_934699305.1 uncultured Saprospiraceae bacterium
GGCAAGGATACGTTGAGTTGATGGAGTCGTTGAAAATAATTGATTGATGCTAAAATCATTGAATAGCTTTGTAAAGGCTTGGAATGCATCTTGTTCAAACAAAATTTTACGATAATTACTGAAAAGTTCAATACATTCAACTTCATCAATTTTTAATATAGGCAAAATGGAGTTATTTTGAAGAAAATATGTTGAACTTAGAAAAGTCAAGTAAAGGGCGCTTTTGACCGCCACCAAATCAGGACGAATCATCGCCTGCAATAATAAAGTCATTTCTTTTGCTTCCTGACTTTTTAACACCGTAGAATCATGAATTAAAACGGCAGGTATGTTAGCTTTATTGAGTTCATTTTTTACTTTTATGCCATCATTATTTGAATAAGTTAAAACAGCAATGTCCGCTGCAGTTATGGGATGTGGCTGACCATTTCCATCCGTAATAGTATATTTATTTTCAGGGTTGAGAAGATGAATAATAGTATTGATCAATTCTTCACTTGCCGAATCAGCATTGGGTGATTCCTTAAACAAAAGACTGTCATTTATTTCTAACTGATCTTTATATAACTTTTTTTCCTTATGAAATGCTTTTACTTTTTGATACACTATTTTTTGGGTGTCTGTGATTTCATAGCCAAAAGCATTTTCGGCGGATGCTAAAAAGAAAGAATTTGCTGCATTTACCATGGATTCAGTAGAACGATAGTTGACATCCATGCTGTAATGATATTTAATTACATTGGCCGCATTAAGATAACTTTCTACATCTGCATTTCTAAACGAATAAATACTCTGTTTAGGGTCGCCGATTAAAAATGTAACACATTTAGGCGTTTCATTTTCTTGAATAAATAGTTTATTAAATAATTTAAACTGAATAAGGTCTGTATCTTGGAATTCGTCAATAAAAACAATCTCAAATTTTCTTCGTATTAAGTCTATTAATTTTGAATTATTTTCAACGACTACAGCTTGAAATAGGTTCAATATTAAAGAATCAAAAGTTAAGATATTGGCTTTTTTAATGTCGTTTAGAAGCATTGGTAAATATACATCTGAACATTTTTTTAATAAAAAATACATTAAATAGGCTTTTGCTATTTCCTTAGATTCTATTTGCTTTTCAAGTAAAATTAAGTTCTGCCATATAGGTGAAGTAAAGCTTTCAAATAAGTCCGGGGAATCTTTTTTCTCAAAAACTTTATTCTTTACCTTTTCAAAAAAATCTGAGTTAGCAACACTTATTTTTCTAATTTTTTTAATTGAATTATATTCATTTAAAATAAGCGATGAATCTTGCAGAAAATTATTTGTAATTACCTCATTTAATGCCGTTATTTCATCTTGCAAAGTCACAGCTCTATCTGACCATTCTGAAATTTTCTGATTATAATTTGCTGAATCTTCAAAAATATCTTTAAACAAAACGTTACCCAAACCCTTTTCCAGTAACTTATCTGCTTCTTCTTTGATATCTAATAGTTCTTTAGATGAAAAAATATCTACCGGTAAAGTGCTTAATTCTTTTCTCCAGAATTCATTTGATTTCAATTGAATCATATCGGAAACATCATTCAATAATTCAGCTTTAAAGTTTTGTTTCGTCTCAAAAGCAAACTCTGAAAGTATTCTTTGACAAAAGCCGTGGATAGTATAAATTCCGGCTTCGTCCATAGTAAGTAAGGATGACTTTAGGCGTTCTTTCAGAAGGATTTTATCAGGTATCTTATCGCATAAGGTTGTTATCGTGCGGTCATATTTACCTTCAACTCCTATTCCTTGAACATATTCATGTGCCTCATTCAGGAACTTTCTTACCCTATCTTTCAATTCAGCTACAGCAAAGTTGGTAAAAGTAACAATTAGCAGTTTCTCTATTGTTACTCCTTGTTCTATAATCATTCGAAGAACCAAAATAGCAATGGAATATGTTTTACCGGTGCCTGCACTCGCCTCGACGAGATTACTACCAGTTAAATTAACCTCTATTACATCGAATTCTTGCAGTTCAGTCTTCATACATATTTATCAAATCATTGAATAAACCATTCATTTGAATCCATAAATTGGAATCTTGCTCACCATACAATAGGTCTTTTGCATGATTGAAATATTGATTGTATCCATTACTATATTTTTTATTCAGTTCTTTTTGGATCTCATCAATTGTCCCCTTTCGGGTAAAAGTATCTAAGTGATGAAGAATAAGTATTTTGTTATTTGCAAGGAAAAAATCAAAAAGACGATGAAGAATATTCTTTGCTTCCTCATAATTATCATAATTGATTTTCAATGTTTTATCTTGGCAAAATAAAAAACCTTCCTTTATATCGCGATTCTGACATTGTGCAATCAATAAATTGAAATTTAACTTTGCCTTATCTTTTATTGCTTCGGATGCTTTTTTATGTGAAACTAAAAATACCGTATTGTCCACAATATTAGAAACAACACCCATAAACCGTGCACCAATATAACGAATATCCACATTGATTTTTTGGATTTCTGTTTGTTTATTGAATTTATTAAAAAACGATTGTATTGGTTGCTGAAAGTCCTGTTTTATCGTATTTAGAGTTGATTTACCAATATTCTTCAGTGGCAACCTTCCATTCAGATACATCCATTCAGTAATATCCTCGGATTTACCATGGATGGTTGACTCTAAGTAAAGATTTCTGATGGACCAACGTTCCAAATCATTAGGATGGAAAACTTCTGTTTCACTTATAGTTTCACTTTCTTGGTCAAAATAAATGCCCAACACGCTGTTGTAATAATATTTTGGTGCATTAGAATAAAATAACCATACCTTTGAAATATCATATTCAAATTTTTCTTCTTCCATATTTTCGTTTTCTTCAAAAACGATAGGCCAATGATTTGATTTTTGCACAAAATAATTTAAGGGCAATGTGCTTTCAAGCCTATTATATTCAATACTATAAGAATAAAGTGGATGCCGGTGAATCAATGTTTTTCTAACATCAAGATCGGTACCTGTCTGTATATAATCTAAAAGCTCATCAACCATGATGGATGGAGGTAATTCTTTATTATTTTTAACTGAACGACCTATATAACTCAAATATAGAGCAGTCTTAGCCGAAAGAATTGATTCCAAAAACAAATGTTTATCGTTGTTTTTAATGCTTCGATCACCAAGCTGAGGCTGAGAAGCAATTAAATCAAAGTCAATCTTCTGATCTTTACGTGGAAATTTATCATGATTGAGTCCAAGAATCGCAACAACCTTAAAAGGAAGACTTCTAAAAGGCAGAGGTGAACAAAATGTTATACCTCGGGTCATAAAGTTACCGGCTACGGTATCATTTTGTAAACTATTACAAAATTTTGAAGAAAAAACATCAAAAGATATTGTCTCATCTGACAAAAATTGATTCAACAACTCGTATTGCTTAAATTTATCTAAGATGTGGGTATATAAATCGTCTTTATCTTGTTCATCATAAATCAGAAATGTATCGAGAGTTTCTTCAATAAAGGACTTCCATTCATTAAGCGTAATTGATTTGTTCCGTTTTCTAATATGCGAAGACAATGATTCAACCAATGAAACAAAGGAAGTTATTTGCAACATATCCGAGATATTGTCTGCACATTCAACAGTATAAAGTGGATGTTCCAATTCGAGCCGTTGCTCACCAGCCATACACATACCAAACATCAATTTCTGAATTCCATATTTCCATGAAACAATAAAGGTATCATCAATATTGCGATAGAAATCATTTTCAATTCCAAAATGTATATTAGCTTTTTTGACGGCAATTCGGATCAATTCAATGTTTTCGATACCAAATCTTTTGCGTATTTTCCTGAAATTTAAAAGGTTTAAAATATTTTCTGAAGTAAATTGAACGGAATTTAATTCCATTATGGACAACAATGCGGATATAATCGAATCTTTGTTTGAAATAGCTTCGTCGGCAATGTTATATTGAAACTTGTAGGGTGCATTATCCATAACAGCCCGTATATAGGGCGCATAGCTATTAATGTCTTGTATCATGACGATAATATCTCGTTCTTTAATTATACCATATTTTTGGTCTTGTAAAAGATTCATAATATAGTTAACGAGACCTTCCAATTCCCTATAAATAGTAAAATTAGAAGCTATACGAATTGTTCCATCATCAAGTAAATCTGGTGAAAAGACTGGGTGCTGCTCTTTATTACTAAAAATAGCATCCTGGATAATGGATAGAAGTGTATTGCAATGGGGAGGCTGTGAAGGCAAATCAGAAATAGCATTGATATAATCATCAGATTGAAACATCATTCTAAAAGTATTCTGTATAACTTTTCCCCAGCTAGTAAGGAGTGTATTGCCAATGGATATATGTTCAATATTTTTTCCTTTTAATTTTCTAAAAAAAAATTCTTTTTCTGAAATATCCTCATACCAAAAGGTTTCAGGGGAAGGATTATTTATATACCAATGAAAATCAATACATTGACTTAATTCATAAATAATTCGCAAGTGCAATGGTGTGACAATGGATATGCCAAATAAATTGACATTGGGCATCTTTGTTATAAGAATAGATTTCCCATTATCACTTAGAAGAGCTTTGGAAATAAAATCAGAAATTTCAGACATATCCAGAATTCCATTATCCGTTAAATTCTTTAATTGTTTCCATATATAAGCTTGCCATTGCTGATCATAAGGAAGCGAATGAATATCCTGGATATGATTCCATTCGTCAATCATAGTTGTTCTATAAATCTGGTATTGGTCAAATAAGTCAGCAAGAATATTTGAAAATTCCCATTTCTTCAAGGAATCTATACCTCCATTCTCCGAATAATAGGCATATTGAATCGGGAACTTTGTTTTAAACTCTGCATAACCTAAAATACGATATATAAGCCAGTCCATGTGTTGCCGATGAATCTTTGCATTATATGATCCACCTAAGATTCTATAAGCGTTATATATGATTTCTTCCGGGGTTAAAAATTGAATATTGGCGGCAATGCCGGTATTCTCTGCAATTTTATATTTTAACCATTGGTTCATCCCCCTGGTCTGAATGACAATTTGGTGTGGGATAAAGGCATTATAATTAGCTAATCCAACCCTCAATGATAGTTCATTGGCTAATTCATTTATATCATTAGAAATAAAAATTGAAAGACCCATGACTAAATTGAATTACAAAAGTGAAAAGCGAGACCTGAAATTCTACTAACAGATTGTTGAGCTATCTTATAAATAAGTTCGGCATTACCAATAATCGTAACTTTCTGTTTAGCACGAGTAATCGCAGTATAAAGCAATTCCCGGGTAAGTAGTTGATTTTCTTTCGAATCAGGCAAAACTATCAAAACCTCATCAAATTCAGAACCCTGGCTTTTGTGTATTGTCATTGCAAATGCTGTCTGCCAGGATAAAATCTGAGCAGGGCTTAGTTTGAATGTTTCAGATTTTGATTTGGCAAAATACACGTCTTTATTTCCATCAATTTCAAAAACAATGCCCATGTCTCCATTATACACATTGTTCTCAGGTTGATTTTGGCTAACCATTATTAGTTGATACTTATAAAACATGGCGGATGGATTAAACAGCAAATTCTCAATAAAATTATTTATGGATTTAACGCCATACTTCCCTTCTTTAACTGCACATAGTACAGCAAAGTGATTTATTTTTTGAAGGATTCCTTCAATGTTATTCAGTCCAATAAAACCATTCTTATTACTTGTAAACTGTTGAGAAGCCTCTTTAAGAAGATGGTCAAATTCTGAAATATTGTGTATCTCTATTTGCTCATTGGTTTTATTTAAAAATTGTTCGATAATTTCAGTATAATTATACAAAATCGCTTTACTAAATATTCCAATACCATCATCATCTTTAAAACGAAAACTTTTCTCTAATTCAATCAAATGTTGAAATAAAGGATGGTTATTATTAGCCATTATGTTATCAGGCTCAATCTTATTTTGAGGAGGCTCAATAAAGTCATTGATAAATTCAAATCTTTCACTCGAAAATGTGTTCATCTTCACCGTCTCATTACAAAGATCTCTGAAAATACTTCCTGCATCCACAGAAGCAAGTTGATTTTTATCTCCCAACAAAATAACCTTCGTGCGGGAGGTATCTATCGCCTGAAGAAGCTTATAAAATAAAGACAAATCAATCATAGAGCATTCATCCACAATAAGAATATCTGTCTTTAACAAATTATTACTGTTGTGTTTAAATTCTATGCTTCCATGTATATATCCCAAAAGACTATGAATTGTCGTTGCTTGTAAAAGGCTTATTTTACGGATGATATCCTCCGGAATATCTAAATCTTTGAAGGATACCATTGTATTTGATATACTTTCCTGCATTCTTGCTGCAGCTTTTCCTGTTGGCGCACAAAGGCTGACCTTGCAATCCGGATTATCCATGATTAGAAGAGCCAAAAGCTTTGATACAGTCGTCGTTTTTCCGGTACCCGGACCTCCCGATATAATACTGAAATTATTCAAAAAAGCATTTAAGCATGCTACTTGTTGCCAATCTGTAGAAGACAATGAGGTATGAGGAGGAAAAAGTATTTGTTGTATTAAACATTTTTGAGCTTTCAATCTTTGCTTTATACTATGGATATCATAGTTAGTGCATAATTTAGAAATTTGATGAGCCAAAGTTTTCTCATATTGAAAAAAACGATGTAGATAAAGGCGTTCATTAAAAACAATAAATGGCTTAATATCATCCACTCCTCCAACCAATGGATGGTTATAAAGTACTTTAGCGTCCAACCGATCGTCTTGTTGACAGGCAGCCCTGATATCAAGACAAACATTTCCAGCATCCAACTTTTCCATTAGATATGCAATCCAAGGCTGCAAGTCATCTTGGCAAAAGTATCCTCCAAATGAACGATAAATTAGCTTGGTATTAAATTCCATGGAAGGTTATTTCAATTCCGCTAAAATAGTAAATAAAATGCTCTTGGAAATTGAGTAAAATAAAAATCCAATTTTAGTTTTATCCCAAATTCCTCATTTGGCTAATGCGGAATCGATTTGCAGCTCGTTATCAATTGTTTAATGAAACCATTGAAACGATTTTTACATAGGTATGTCACTCATAATCAAAACGATACGGCTTATAAAAACCTTTACTGCTGAAATCAGATTTATATATCTTTGTTGAATGCGCTTAAATATTTATCAATAAACAATTGCTTTTCCTTGGATTTATACTGTTGAATAAAACGCGGGTGCTCAAGAATTGTCATTTTATCAAATAACTTATGCTCTTTATTAATTGTCTGTATGAATTTGGCATTTTTTACACCCAAGACAAACACTTCTGATGTATCTAAACCTAATGATATATGTTGTTCCATGGATTGTATCATAAAGCTTTTGACACTTTGAAATAATAGTGGATCATCATAGTAATTAGCATTTAACCAATCACCTTTCTTAGATCTACGCACTATAGCTAACGGAAAAGGTGAATTGATGTAAAACTGACTGTAAAATGCTTCCGGTCCACCATAACATTCAATCATATCATATAGAAAGACGGACGAGACTTCATGTGTCCTAACTGATTTCATCTTAATACCACACACTGATTCTAATCTTTTAGTATCCGTAAATGGTACACCGGTTACACCAGCTCCATGTCTGCTTGGATTAATACCAACAATAAATTTTCGAACTCTATTGTCCTGATAATATTTATGATAAAATTGA
>CAKUWM010000133.1 GCA_934699305.1 uncultured Saprospiraceae bacterium
ATAGTTTCTTGCCAAAAAAGCCAAGTATTAAATATCATACCGTAAAAACAGATCAACTCGTGCTTTTTTAATCGAAATCAGGTTTAAAAGTTATTCAGCCCAAATAACCTGCAATAGTTCAAAAAGACCATGGCCTAAATCTATTTCCAGAAAGTTTTCATGATTTCTCACTAATCCGTTTTAAAACCTCTATACTATTTCACTGTCTTTTAATAAACTCATTATATTTTGAACAATCTCAACCTATACTAATGTTCGATAATTGTGACTCTTTTTTCGGTTCTCATATTTCAAAGAAATATTATTCATAGGATTTGTCATAAAGAATAGGAATTCTTACCTAGAATCATCATGTATGATCTCGCAAAGATGAAGCCTCATCCAATCTCATTTCAAATTATCCCTTAGATAACTACTCTCCATTATCAGTGCGAGTTATAAATAAAACATGAAATGACAGCGAAATTTTGAGCATAGTATGTACTATGTTATTTAATGATTGCACTATATTATCCTCTTTGAATCAATTCGCTTTATTGAATGGGATAAATGATTAATTTTAATTCACGTTCAAATATGTATGACATCAATTTCGTCTTAGGAGCTGTAAAAAAAATTAAATAACCGTTTAGAAAACAGGTTCAATTAATACCGTTTATAATCTTGGAGCCCTTTGTAAAAAGGAATATCCGACACAATGGAGTGACAAATAAACCAAAGCAAAATCCTTGGGAATACTAAAAAAATATAAAAACAACTTGTAACCAATTTATTTAAAACCTCATCCAAACAGAATAACATAACATCACTGGCGAAATTCAAATTTTTTAACTTTAACTGTAGTAATAATTATGATCACATCCACATTATCAGCACGGGTACCAATTACACGAAATATCAATTTTTGGTTGTGGCCTATCCTTTTCTTGATAAACTTTAGTGTTAGTGCCCAACTAAGTGGATTAAGTATAGATGCCATTGTCGAAGGAGAATTCAAAACAAATTCCATAGGTCAATTTACATGGGTAAATGATAGATTGGGATTTGTGACATTAGAAAAAAATGGTACTGAATTACAATACTTCTCACCACGTAATTTCAAAAAAGAAACATTACTACGTATAGAGCATCTTGTTGAAGATTATAAAACAGTTAGGATTTCGAAATTCGAATTTTCCGAAGATCATACCAAACTCTTTTTGACCTTAATGAAGGGTAAGCACCGGTATATGCTATACGATCTGGCAACAAAACAAGCTATTCCGATGAAAATAAATTTGCTTGGTATCAGGCAGCTCGTATTATCGCCAGATAACAACAAAGTGGGGTTTATCCATAATACAAACTTATACATCTATAATATTACTACTGAAAATACCGAGCAAATAACAGCCATAGATCCCAAACGAGCAGTTGACATCAATAACACCTCATTAGTAAGCGTCAAAACCTATACTTGGAGTCCTGACTCCAAGTATATAGCCTATATACAAGAGGATGCAGATCGTGTAAAATTCTTTACCCTTATAAATAATACTGATTCAATTTATCCTAGCATTAATCGAATCAGATATATAAAACCTGGAGAAGTTTTACCAGATGTAAAAGTTGGAGTCGTCGACTTGGCCGACAAAAGAACCCAATGGATACAATCAGTGAATAGATCCAGAGATTATTATATCAAGGATTTAACTTGGAAGCCTCATCCAGATGGACTGATCATAGAAGAGTTAAATAGAAATCAGAATGTTCTAAACATCTTAAGAGCTGACCCTTCCAGTGGAAACGTACAACAATTAATTGAAGAACGGGAAGAGACCTATTTAAACCACAAACTCGATCTACATTGGCTGAACAAAAAAGAGGGGTTCTTGTGGTTAAGCGAACGGGATGGCTGGAGCCATATATATTCTGCGACCGAGAATGGTGAAAACATCAAATTAATTACCCCAGGAAATTTTGACGTTATTGAAATTGTCACAATAGATCAATCTGATAATTTGGTTTATTTTATAGCATCACCACAAAATGGGGTCAACCGTTATTTATACAGTGCAAAGTTGGACGGGAATGGCAATGTTAAAAGAGTAACCCCTGAGAAAAGCATTGGTGTTAACACCTATGAAATTGCTACCTCTGGAAAATGGGCAATTCATACGGTCTCACAATACGGACAACCACCTACATCATCTTTTATTAGCTTACCAAATCACAAAGTCATCTCAATTATTGAAGACAATGAAGCGCTTAAAACACGTCTAGCCGAACTAAATCCTATGCCGGTGGAATATTTCACCGCTCCAATCGGCGACGGGGTCGTTTTGGATTATCGTATGATTAAACCCAAAGGTTTCGATCCTTCCAAGAAATATCCTATTATATTTCACGTATATAGCATGCCCGCCAATCAGATTACTGTAAATCGATGGGGAGGGAATAATTATTTATTTCATGAATTGCTCGCAAATGAAGGTTTTATAGTGATTACCATCGATGGTCGAGGAACCCCAGCACCTTACGGTAAGGATTGGAGAAAGTCAATTTATAAAAAACATGGAATTTTACCTGCTGATGATATTGCTAAAGCGACAAAGGTTATGTTAAAGGACCATTCCTTTATTGACGGGGATAACATAGGGGTTTATGGATGGAGTGGTGGTGGTTTAATGAGCCTATTGTTAACACTAAGACATCCAGACCTTTTTAAAGCTGCAGTTCCAGGAGCGTATCTAAGTCATCACAAGCTTTACCATGCGAGATTTACAGAAAGGTATATGGGCAAACCTCAAGACAATCCTGAAGCTTTCGAAGAAACAGCCGCAGTGAACTACGTTGAAAACTTAAAAGGCCATCTTCTTCTTATGCATGGCACGGGTGATGACAATGTGCATTACCAAAACACTGAATTCTTAATAAATGCATTGATAAAAGCACAGAAACCTTTTTCTGTGGCTCCTTATCCCAATCGAAACCATGGATATAAGGATGATGACGCCTTGAAGCATCGGTATATGACTTATCTCTGGTACTTTAAACAGCATTTACAGAATGAATAGAAAAAGTCCATCAGATCATAAAAACCATAGCATAAGCTCAAGTTTCATACCAGAATCAAACTATATAAATAATCCTTTAACATTTAAGAAATGACAACTTATAAAAACAAATTGATCACCATATTAAGCAAATTAAATATTTTTATTTGTTTTGTACTATTACTGGCATTATTCAATAGTTGTAAAAGCTATAAATCGGAAGAGTCTACTAAATTAATAAAACAGCCAAATGTTCTGTTTATTTCTATGGACGATTTAAATGACTGGATCCAACCACTTGGTGGGGGCAACTCACAAGCCATATCCCCAAATCTCGATAAATTTGCTGAAAATGGCGTTAATTTCACAAAAGCTTATAGTCCAAGTCCTGCCTGTAACCCATCGCGTTCAGCAACACTTACGGGAATACACACCTATAAATCTGGAATGTATTCTAGCTATCAAGATTGGAGAACAGTGCCTGTACTTTCAAAATCTCTGACCATTGGACAGCATTTCAGAAATAATGGTTATTATACCGCAGGTGCAGGTAAAATCTATCACTATAACCAGGTTGACACTTTGGGTTGGGATGATTACTATCCAAGTATTAAACGACCAATGCCAAAAGATCCTGTTCCGAAGAAAACTCCTGCAAATATGCCACGTTTTGAAAACATGTATACTATGTTTGATTGGGGTGCCTTGCCTCAAAATGACGAAGATATGGGAGACCACAAAACTGTAGAATATATCTCAGGACAACTTAAGAAAAAACATGATAAACCATTCTTCTTGGCTGCAGGAATCTATCGACCTCATATGCCTTGGTATGTCCCTCAAAAATACTTTGATATGTTTCCTTTAGATGAGATTCAGCTACCTCCATTAATGGAAGGTGACACTACAGATCTTGGTCCTTTTGCCAAAGAACTAATGGTTCGCGGAGGAAACTATCACAAACATGTCGTTGAGGCTGATCAATGGAAAAAAGCCATTCAAGGCTATCTCGCCTCAATTGCCTTCGCTGACGCTATGCTTGGAAAACTATTGGACGAATTAGAAAAAAGTGCATATGCTGATAACACAATTGTAGTGATATGGTCAGATCACGGGTGGCAGTTAGGACAGAAGAAACATTGGCGAAAGTTTGCTTTATGGGAAAATGTTATTCGCTCTGTTATGATGATGAAAGTCCCAAAAGGAGTTGAAAAAATGCCAATGGGTTCAAAAAATGGAATAGCAACGGCCAATACAACCTCTCTTTTGGATATCTATCCTACTTTAGTGGATCTCTGTAATTTACCAGAAAGAAATGATTTTGATGGTGTGAGTTTAAGACCTATCCTTATGGATCCAGAGAAAGATGTACCAAGACCAGTCATTACAAGTTATGATTATGGAAGCTACTCCATACGTTACAAAAATTGGCATTATATTGAATATATAGATAATTCCACTGAATTGTATAATCTTGATAATGACTCTGAAGAATGGTACAATTTAACGGATGTTGATAGTTTACAACAAATAAAGTCACAGATGAAGTCGTATATCCCCTCTGATCCTATTGACTTTCCTTTAAGCTCATTGACCCCTCTTATGGAACATCACATACCTCCAATCACCTCTAAAGAATATTATTACAGTCAAGAAAGAGCGGACTGGATGAAACGTTTTACTAAATGAGACGTGTCATCAATTCCGATGACGCATAATTAGTTAAGGCATTATATGACGTTGCAATAAGTAAAACTACATAAGATCTTGATATTATTAAAGATATTAACGATGTCCTATCGAGAAACCCTCCAAAGTTTTCACTTAATATGTTCATTATTAATGACCAAATATTTAACGGGAAATTGATTGGAATTAATCTAAAAGTAAAGGGATTAGATTTATTGAACTAACGATAAATTCAGAGATGATTACAAAATAAACAAACTTTTTAATGATATCAACTAAAAAATTGAAACATGAAATATCAACTTTTAATATGGATTTTTTTACTACCTGCTATGTCAAATAGCGCAGCTAATGAAATGATTGACGAGGTAAATAGTTTCAAAGCTGATGTTACGGCTCTGAACAGAACCTATACAATCAAGGAGTCTTATGAGTATTACCAGCGCTTTACCACGTTTTATAAATCCTGGGAAGAACGGTTAACCTCCATTGATTTTGAACAACTATCCCGAGATGGGAAAGCGGATTATATCTCGCTTAAAAATTTGATAAATCGCGAGAATTATCAACTCCAATCAGATTTCACGGAATTTAAGGAAGTAGCCACCGTTGTGGATTTCGCAGATGATATATATACGTTTATCCAAGAACGTCGAAGAGGAAAGCGACCTGATGCAGAAAACCTTTCAAAAGTCCTTTCCAAGTCCCACAAGGACATAGATCAGAAAATAACAGCACTTAAAAATAAGCCATTTAAGGATTGGATCCAGGCTAGAAAAGCTGCGAGCGTCATTACCTCCTTAGAAGGGACACTGAAGGAAGCTTATGGGTTTTATTTCGGCTACGACCCTCAGTTTACTTGGTGGGTCGAGAAACCTTACGAGTTACTTATCGACAAGCTGAGGAAGTACCATGAGTTCTTATTACAGAATTATTCATCAGAAAACATTAAGGACGACGGAAGTGGGATTATTGGTAAGCCCATAGGAAAAGATGCCCTTACAAAACAACTCCAGTTGGAATTCATTCCTTATAGTCCAAATGAACTAATTGCCATTGCCCAAAAACAATTTGATTGGTGCAAGACCGAAATGATAAATGCATCCAAAGAAATGGGATATGGCACGAATTGGAAAGCAGCTATGGAACATGTAAAAAACACTTATGTTCAACCTGGTGATCAACCAGACATGATCAATCGACTCACGGACCAATCGATAGAATTTATCGAAAAAAGAGATTTAATCACTCTCCCCGATTTAGCAAAAGAAACATGGGGAATGAAGATGATGACGGCTAAACGTCAAGAGTTCAATCCTTTTTTTACAGGAGGTTGGGATATCACTATCTCCTATCCTACACTAGAAATGAATCAAGAAAGTAAGATGATGAGCATGAGGGGCAACAACCCAAACTTCTCATTCCCTACAGTCCAGCATGAATTACTTCCTGGACATAACTTGCAGTTCTACATGAATGCCCGAAACAAAAATTATCGACAGGCATTTTACACGCCTTTTTGGATGGAGGGCTGGGCCTTATATTGGGAGATTGCACTATGGGAGAAAGGATTCGCTCAAACTCCTGAACAAAAAATGGGTATGCTATTCTGGAGGATACACCGCTGTGCTCGAATCATATTCTCCCTAAAATATCATCTAAACGAAATGACACCACAACAATGCATTGATATGCTAGTAGATGATGTAGGTCATGAATACGCCAATGCCGAAGCTGAAGTAAGGCGATCTTTCACAGGAATTAGAGGTCCCCTATATCAGTTGGCGTATATGACAGGAGGTTTGCAGTTCTATGCTCTTAAGAATGAACTCATAGATCAAGGTTGGACGGAAAAACAATTTCATGACAGGGTTTTAAAGGAAAACATGATGTCTGTTGAAGTCTTAAGACTCTTATTAGCCGACAAACCTTTAAAAAAGAATTACAAGACCAATTGGAAGTTTCCGACAGAATTCAAATAAGATAAATAGCTCGAATAATAAAGATTCTAAAGAATTAAAGCCTATAGGATCCTATATGATAAAAATAGCAACGTGTCAAAAGTATTAAATCAATAACATACCAAGGAGCAAATAATTATAATATTACTCATATCAATATACGTTTATAAAAATTAAAAATTAGAAGCTATGCCAAGCGTTATAATCGAAGTTCGAAAAGATTACAATAAAAGAAGAGGGAACAAGAATAATGGATGCTGTCCATTCTGCATTACAAAATGCGTTTAAAATTAAACCTAGCGATAAAGTGGTACGATTGGTCAAGCATTCACCAGACAATTTTGCTGGTCCAAACAACTTAGATAAACCAGAACTCTACACATACATAAGCATAGATGCTTATAGTGGCCGTTCAGTTGACGCTAAAAGAAATTTATACAAAAATATTGTTAGAAACTTAGAATCCCTAGACATTCCTAAAGATCACGTCCTCATTCTTTTAAGGGAATCTCCTCCAGAAAATTGGGGAATAGATGGAGGTCAAGTTGCAAGTGAAGTCAATCTGGGATATAGACTTGATGTATAAAATGGTACTGTATCAAAAGTACAGTGAAGGTAAATAAAATAGATACCGAACCGGTAACTGTCTCAATAGGCATGTAGACCTAAAAGCATACTAGGGTTAGGTTTTCGGGACTATCTCATAAACTATGTAAGTCTATAATAACAGGGTTGGACTTTTTTAAAGTCTAACCCGTTTTTCTAAAAGATTAAACTATTCAGTACTTAGGCCTAAATTCGGCACTTTCAGAAAACAGTTGATTTTTTGAAACAGGTCTTTACAATTTCTGGCTTTATTGATGTATTATTGGTCAAATGGTTCTTTTTTTATGATAGGATTGGATTTTACTGTTTTTTCGTGACGACAGGACGCACGTTCCCCTTAGTTTTTTTGCCAATTTAAAATCAGGCTGCTTTTTGGTTCAAGTTAGCGTGCATTCGCCTTCCTATTTCCAATGCATTT
>CAKUWM010000134.1 GCA_934699305.1 uncultured Saprospiraceae bacterium
CAATAGGCTCTTGACGAAGTCATCCATTGCCGAATATACGTGGGGTGATCAATACGAAGATTCGGATGATATGGATTTTGTGTATTATCAAATAAAAAATATTAGAAAAAAACTCAAAGAAGCTAATGCTGACATCCTTATAAAGTCCACCTATGGAATTGGTTATACTATGAAATTGGCATGAAATTAAACCAAACTACTTTAAAATACACGTTGGTCTCTTCGTTTGCCATCTTAATTATCTGGAGTGTAACTTTTTATTATAATTTGATGGATGAGATCTATGATAGTATAGATGATGGACTGTCCAACTTCAAAATTTTAATTATACAGGAGTGCGAGAAAGATAGTTCAGCACTTTATAAGTTGAATTTTGATGAAAGTAATTACGCAATAAGGCAGGTGCCTAAGGATTATGCGATGTTGATAACGGATACATTTAAAGATACCCTGATGTACATGGAATATGAAGAAGATCTTGAACCTGTTCGTCTTTTAACTACTGCATTTTATCAGTCAGGTAAATATTATGAATTGAAAGTTATCTCTTCAATGATAGAAAAGGATGATTTGATAAATAATTTACTTTGGTCGGTATTGATACTTTTTTTTATTCTATTAATTAGTTTGACGATGATTAATAGTGTTGTGTTGAAAGCCGTATGGCGACCATTTTATGACTTACTTGACAAGCTAAAGATGTATCGAATTGAAAATGAGATGAATCCGCCTGAAATTAAAACAAATATCACGGAGTTTCAGCAGCTTAATCATTCTATTGCAGCCTTAATCAATAACTCAAAAAAAACCTTTGAGAACCAAAAAAGATTTACTGAAAATGCTGCACATGAATTACAAACACCAATAACCGGCATCATTCATCGGCTTCAATTGTTGTTAGATGAAGGAAACCTTACTGAAAATGATGCGAATAGCTTAAATAATGCTTTAGATTCTGCCGGACGTTTGGCACGATTAAATAAAGATTTGTTGTTGTTGACGAAGATAGAAAATTTGCAATTTAGTGAAGTTGAAGAAGTTGATATAGAACAAGTCTTTAGATTAGGGGTTGAAGATTTGATAGATTTTGCATCATTTAAAAATATTGAGTTTCGATTTAAAGTTGAGCAGTTATTTTTAATTAAGATGAACCGCTCACTGAGTCAGTTTTTGGTCAATAATTTATTGAAAAATGCTTTAGTACATGGTGATGGGGGTAAAACTATTGAGATTGAAATCTATGCAAATAGGTTTTCAGTTTTTAATCAATCTCCAGATGCTCCGTTGGATAGGCTTAAAATATTTAATCGTTTTTATAAAGGTTCGGATTCTTCTATGCATACCGGCCTGGGGCTGCCTCTTGCCAAAGCAATATGTGATTCCTATCAATTGAACTTAAATTATCAATATAAGGATGGGCATATATTTACTGTTACTAAAAAAGTTTAAATATTGAGTATTATTCCCGATTTATTCCAGAATCGGTATATTTCTTTGCATTAAAAAAGAGATGAAACATTCTATATTGGCAATATTAATCATTGTCACGATGACATATAGAACTGATGCACAAAAGCTGGCAGCCAAAAATGTTCCTTCTGTTGTGGTAAATAATTTTAAAAAATTATACAGAAAAGCTTCTGATGTATCATGGGAAAAGGTCGATAAACTTTATAAAGTAGAGTTTGACTTTGAAGGTAAAGATGATATAAAGATTTGGTTTGATGAATCTTTACGCGTTGCTAAACAAGTCGAAAGTATAGTAGTAGGGGAGATGCCAAAGAAAATAAAAACTATCATCCGAAATAATTATAAGCATTATAAAATTGATGATATCAAGAAAATAGTTTTAAATGGAAAAGTAAGTTTTGAGGTCGAAGTTGAAAATAAAGATAGAGAAAAGTTGCTTACTTTCAATGATCAAGGTGAATTGATATCTGTAAATGAAAAAGATTAAATATAAAAATTATTCAGATTATAATAGCTATATATCATTGGTTTATAAATGTAATATTAATATCATATTTTATTATACAACTTTTAAAAATTAATTATTATGAATTATTTATTGTTATTAGCACTTATGTTGACTTCATTCTCTTCCTGTGAAAAGAGTACTGTTTTGGATGAAGGAAAATGCCCGGGAGAAATAAAAACGTATGTTGAGAAGCATTTTCCTGGGAAAAAGATTCTGCAGTGTATTAAGGATGTAGATGGTCTGGACATTGATTATGATGTTATTATCGAAGGTAATTATAAGTTGGAGTTTGATAGTAAAAAGCGAATTGACAATATAAAGGGGACTGATAAGTTGCCGGATTCAGTTATTCCCAATAAAATTCTGGAATATGTAAAAGCTAACTATTCTTCGAATTATATAATAGAATGGGATCTGGATAAAAGTACACAAGAAGTTAAGTTAGAAAATAAGCTCGAACTTGTATTCGATAAATCAGGATACTTTTTAAGAATAGATAGTTAATGAACTTTTGAAGCCTGGCACAATGAAAAATGCCAGGCTTTAATTTTTTTTAATATTCGGAATGCTTACTTAAGGTTAAAGAAATAGGAATTAATCACTTTCAAATTCATCAATATCCTTTAATAACAATGCGATAGAATTATCAATTTCTTGTTCTAAGGTCGTCTCTCCCAAGACAATAACTCTGAATTTCTTCATTTCCCATTCATCGTCATTGAAATCGCCTTCTTTCCATTCTTTACATACCTCTTCAAGTAGAAGCATTAAATCTGCTTTGGCAAGGACATCTTCATCAGAAAGGAGATTTTCATAATCAGAAATAACGATTTCGATAGTGTCTTGTTTAAGCCACTGAAGGTCAACTAATAAGTCGAATAAAGCGTCTAAGTTTTCGCCAAAATAACTTGGAAAATTGAGCGTATCACTAAATAAATCATTCAAAGATTGCAAGTCATTGACTTCTTTACCTATGATTTCTACGATAATTTTGTTGTTTCCTCTTTTGATCTCAGTATCCGGAGAGGCTATACGGATATATTTCATTTTTAATAGGACTAATTTTCTTTAATCGTTATAAATGTTTTATAATGGTCTTTAGTATAATAGGCACTTTTGTCAGAAGTAATCAATCTTTCTGCACCTCTATTGAGTCCTTTGACTAATGGGTGAACATCCCATTCGCGATAGCTTATCTTAATGCCATTAGTGTGGGTCGGTAGCTTATGTTCTCTATTTTGAAATCTTCTACCACCTACATAACCTTCCGGAGCCTTTTTATGGAGACGAATATAAGTCAAAATTTTAGAAACATAAATAGGAATTTCATCATTTTTTTTATTAAAATTTTCTTTACTTGTTGTACTGTGTTGATATTCAGTTGTATAAACATTTTGACTATTCCCATTATTAACATTTTTATCAAAGTTGTTTTTGTTAATAATGTAATTTGCAGCGAGGAGAATCAACACAGCTCCCAGGATTATAAATAGTACCTTAGGAAAATTAATTTTCATATTCAATCTTTTATATAGATTTATTATTAATATATCATAAACGATAAACAGTTTGTGAAAGTAAGGATAAATATTATCTTTGCAGCCGCTTAACAGAAGCAACTTTACTTTTTTATTTAACGAAAATAATAATAAATGGAATCATTACTTTATCTGTTGCCTTTATTTGGTGTTATCGGCTTATTATATATGGCCTATCAATTTAGTTGGGTTAATAAGCAAGACCAAGGTGAGGGTAATATGAAAATAATTGCCGGACATATCCATGATGGGGCAATGGCATTTTTAAAGGCTGAGTATCGAGTACTTGCTATATTTGTTGTTGTAGCCGGAATAGCACTTGGTATACTTTCAACGGTTGCAGAAACGAGTCATTGGTTTATTGTAGTAGCATTTGTTATAGGAGCATTTAGTTCTGCTCTTGCCGGATATATCGGTATGCGAGTTGCAACTGCTGCCAATGTGCGCACAACACAAGCTGCAAGAACCAGTCTAAGTAAGGCATTAAAGGTTTCTTTTGCCGGAGGTACAGTGATGGGTCTTGGTGTAGCCGGATTAGCTGTATTTGGTTTAAGTATCTTGTTTGTATTTTTATTCCATTGGTTAAATAGCGGGCAGTGGAGTGGAGTAGATTCAATGTCCGTATTATTAGAGACATTGACAGGTTTTTCACTTGGAGCTGAGTCTATTGCACTATTTGCGCGTGTAGGAGGTGGTATATACACTAAAGCAGCAGATGTTGGAGCTGACTTAGTGGGGAAAGTTGAAGCAGGTATTCCTGAAGATGATCCAAGGAATCCGGCTACTATAGCAGATAACGTAGGTGATAATGTGGGCGATGTTGCCGGTATGGGGGCAGACTTATTTGGATCTTATGTAGCAACAGTTTTGGCATCAATGGTTTTAGGTAATTATTTGATAAAAGATATGGGTGGTCAGATTACCGACAGTTTTTTAGGGCTTGGTCCAATACTACTCCCTATTCTAATTGCCGGATTGGGAATAATATTCTCTATTATCGGAACATGGATGGTTAAAATATCGGATAAAGATGTTTCTGAGGCAAAAGTTCAGTCCGCATTAAACAAAGGAAATTGGACATCCATTGTTTTAACAGCTATTGCAGCATTTTTTGTAATACATTGGATGCTACCAAGTGATATGACCATGGAGTTTTTCGGGGAAGGTTCAAGAACAGTTACTCCGATGCACGTTTATTATGCTGTATTGGTTGGCTTAGTAGTAGGAGGTTTAATTTCTGTTTTCACAGAATATTATACCGGACTTGGTAAGAAGCCGGTTTTAGATATAGTACAAAAATCTGCTACAGGAGCTGCCACCAATATTATATCAGGGTTATCAACGGGAATGATTTCGACTTTTGGTCCTATACTTTTATTTTCCGGAGCGATATGGGCAGCATATAGTTTTGCGGGATTTTATGGAGTTGCATTAGCTGCTTCAGCTATGATGGCAACTACGGCAATGCAGTTGGCCATTGATGCCTTTGGTCCAATTGCCGATAATGCGGGTGGTATTGCTGAGATGAGTGAATTGCCCAAGGATGTGCGTACTAAAACGGATATATTAGATTCTGTAGGGAACACGACAGCAGCAATAGGTAAAGGATTTGCAATAGCTTCTGCTGCGTTAACGGCATTAGGTTTATTTGCTGCCTATGTAACATTTACCGGAATAGATGGTATCAATATTTTTAAAGCAGATGTTTTGGCAGCTTTATTTATAGGAGCTATGATACCGGTTGTTTTCTCTGCCCTTGCTATGTCTTCAGTAGGTAAGGCGGCAATGGAAATGGTGAAAGAAGTAAGAAGACAGTTTAGAGAAATTCCGGGTATTATGGAAGGAAAGGCAACTCCGGAATATGGTAAATGTGTTGAAATAAGTACCCAAGCGGCTTTACGTGAGATGATGCTTCCCGGAGCTCTTACCATAGTAGCACCAATTTTGGTTGCTATTTTTATGGGAGCTGAAGCATTGGGTTCCTATATGGCCGGAGTGACTGTTTCTGGAGTTCTGTGGGCAATATTCCAAAATAACGCAGGTGGAGCGTGGGATAATGCCAAAAAATCTTTTGAGGCAGGTGTTGAAATTGATGGTGTAATGACTTTTAAAGGTTCAGATGCTCACAAAGCGGCTGTTACAGGTGATACAGTCGGAGATCCATTCAAGGATACTTCCGGACCATCCATGAATATTTTGATTAAGTTGACTTGCTTAATTGGGTTAGCTATGGCTCCGATAATGGGGGGACATGGAAGTAATGGCGATACCGGATTGAAATCAGAAAAAAACATTGAAGCACCTTTACAAAAACCGGCACCAACCAATATTATTAAATATTAATTGATATATTTAAGGTAGAATAAAAGGGTTGTAAAGATATTTTTACAGCCCTTTTTTAGTTTTTAGTCTCATATTTCAGTCTGTCTATCCAAAACAAGTATATACTTTTATTAATTTAGTGTAATATTGCACTATAGTTAATTTTAATATTTTTTAATGAAGGCCTTTATAAAAATTGTACTTGGATCCTGTGTCGGTATATTTCTGGCATTTATAATTTTTTCAATCATTTCCTTAGCTGTTGCATCATCATTTACTGCTTCTTTGAGTAGGGGGGCAACAGAAATTAAATCCAATAGTATTCTTACTATTGATTTGAGTACACCTATGCCGGACAAGACCAATAATATCGAAAGTTCTCCTTTGTCATTAGATAACCAGACTTTTGTAGGTGTTGTTGATGCCATCAAACTCATCGAACATGCCAAATCGGATGATAAAATTAAAGGTATCTACATCAATCCTGGATCTTCTGTCTCTGTGGGACCGGCTGCGATAAAAGATTTGCATGATGCTTTGGAAGACTTCAAAACCAGTAAGAAATTTGTTGTTGCTTACGGAGAGAACCTTACGCAGTCTGGATATTACATTAGTTCTGTGGCGGATAAAATATATTTAAACCCAGTTGGAGATTTGAACTTCAAGGGTATGAGTATAAGTATGATGTATTTTAAAAACCTATTAGAAAAATTGAATGTCAAGTTTAATATTTTCTATGTAGGTAAATTTAAATCGGCAACAGAGCCTTTCAGGTCAGATAAAATGAGTCCGGAGAATCGATTGCAATTAAAAACTTTCCTCAATGGGATGTTTGGTCAAATATGTAATGATATTGCTAAAAATAGAAAGATGACTCCTGAAACAGTCAAAAAAATAGCAGACGATCTATTAATCCAAAAGCCGGAGGATGCTCTTTCTAACAAATTTGTTGATCAACTGGCCTATGAAGATGAGGTATTAAGCGATTTACGGAATAGATTAAAAATAAAAGACGAGGACAAAATTAATTTTATCAGTCTTAATTCCTATTACGACGGAACAACCTTGAAAAAGGACTTTAGTGCCTCAGATAAGATTGTTGTTATTTATGCAGAAGGAGAAATCAATGATAGTGATAGCCATGATGCGGTGATTGGTGGGAAGTCTTATGTGAAATATTTGCGAAAAGCTCGTTTGGATAAAAATGTTAAAGCTGTAATTCTGCGAGTAAATAGTCCCGGAGGAAGTGCTTATGCCTCAGAACAGATGTGGCGTGAGATTGATTTAATTAAAAAATCAGGAAAAAAAGTAATCGTTTCAATGGGAGATTATGCGGCAAGCGGAGGATATTATATCTCATGTAACGCAGACCAAATCTTTGCAAATGAGAATACAATTACCGGCTCGATTGGTGTATTTGGAATGATCCCCAATCTGTCCGGATTTTTTAAAGACAAATTATACATTACTCTTGATTCGGTTAAGACCGGTCCGAATGCACTCGGTATTAACACCTATTTCAATATGAGCCCAACCGAAGCCAATATGGTACAAAAATCGGTTGAAAATATTTATCAAGTATTTACTAAACGTGTTGCAGATGGCCGTAAAATACCGATTGCAACAGTAGATAGCCTTGCTCAAGGTAGAATTTATTCCGGAAAAGATGCCATAAAAATAGGCTTGGTTGATAAGATTGGTGGATTAGAAGATGCTCT
>CAKUWM010000135.1 GCA_934699305.1 uncultured Saprospiraceae bacterium
CCGTTATACCTTTGATATTTATGATTCGTGACGGGATTATTATTATACCCTTTGTGTTCAAGCCCGAAGGGATAGTAGTTTATGCAAATTTTTCAACATTGACACCATTTTTCAGTCGGTCGCATCCAAAAATTTATTTAAAAGAACGTTTTTTACTGGGTTAAATATACTATTATTTCCATTATTATTTTAATGGTCTGTTGCTTAATTGGCATTGGTATTTCGTTCACGATTTGGATTAATTTTAATATTCTGTATTTCATTTTTCATAGCTGTTTCTATATGTATGGTTCTCACCATTTATTCAGCTATATGATACTCACGAGCACAGATTAAGTAAAGGTTTAATCAAAAGTATTTTTCGGATAAAGTCCGCGCCAGCAAAACCCGTTTTTCCCGTGCCTAAAGATCGTTTCCTTACTTTTCTATTGAAAGGTTTATGGTTCGTCCTTTCGACTGATCTCTTTGCACTTCAGGATCCCATATCGCAATCCCAATGCTATGGACAAGGGCAGTCCTATCGGTTTTATTATCTTTTCAAAAAAATCTCCAATCGTTACCACTTTGGTATATGGCATCATCCAGAACAGAGCCACCAGGACCAGCAAAAAGGTCAGTGTTATCAATATGTTTTTGTTCATGGTCTATCTGGGTTTTATATTATTAACTTATCTGTCAGGTTTGCAAAGAGCCAATAACCAATTTTATTTTCATTGGTGCTGTGACGTGGCATTTCCACTTAATCACAAGTTAGCGCATCC
This sequence comes from uncultured Saprospiraceae bacterium, assembly GCA_934699305.1. GTDB lineage: Bacteria > Bacteroidota > Bacteroidia > Chitinophagales > Saprospiraceae > Parvibacillus. Next base: position 762 of record CAKUWM010000135.1, read on the forward strand.
CTTGCCTGTCAGTTGGTAAAACTTTTACCAACTTAACCTGAGGCAATGTAGCAAAAGGCCCTGGATGCATTTAAGACATGGATGGACGTTATACCAAAGGTTTTGGTGCCGATTGTCCGCCCAGTGATCTAAAAGAGCTCTTGGCCGCAAGGTAAATAGTCTATTTTTCTTAAAATAGGACATAAAAAACACCTCTTGATCTCGAAGTTAAACAGGTGGATCCTCATCTACAAAAAGCTGCGAAGCCACTTCCCAGCATTGTGAAGTGGCTTCATACTTTCGGGGTTTTTCGGTGTCTATTCATTGGTCGGGCCTGGCAAGTACTCAAAGACCTTTGATGTCTTCCCAAGTGTTGGCGGATTTGTTTCCGAAGGTGGCGTTTTAAAAAGGTGAAGATTTTGGCGAGGCTGGATTTAGGGCGCAAAGGCAATCTTCGGCTTTTTAAAATGATAGGCAAAGTGCCGATTGAACGCCCGCGCAAGAGTAGGTTTTCCTTTTTAGTTCCGAGCTTTGTTGTTCAGTTCGGGTGTGAGCGTTGGCTGTAGCGGACATTTTACATAATGTGGTTATAGGACCACCGCATTACGATTGTTCTTTTTCAGACGTAATTTTCTTACGGTTGCTCCTATAACTATTACATTATGTAAATATGGCTTGGGGTGGTTTTTGGCGTGAGCGTTGGCAACAGCTCTTTGCTTTTTTAAGATTTCGACTTTAATTTAATAGACAGGTTTTCTTGAAAAAGCAATGTGCTGTGTGAGCGCTGGTGGCAGACAAAAACCACATTTGGCGGTGGCGCGCGGAACAAAACAAAAGACAGGGGCTTTTTGCTTTTCGCAAAAAACTGGGTTTTGTTTTGTGGGGACTTTTTAGCTATATTTGGCTTGTGGATTTTGCTATCTATATAATCAGTTTTATATCTTCTATTTTGGGGATTTATTCGTTTTTAAAGAACGATACAGTTCTTCTTTCCCATATAAAAAAAACCTAATTTTTCAGCGCTAACTCATTTAAACGCTATTTAAACGGTGTTTAAACGCCATTTAAATTTCGTTGGTCTTTTTTCCCTTCTTTTCTGGAATAATTCAGTAGCATAAAAATTCGGTCAAAATAACTTTAACTGATAGGATGGAAGTTGTTGACGATTTCGTGAAGGTTCTCCAAGTCGTCTTGCATATATTTTTCGGTCGAGCTTATGTAACGGTGTCCAGCAAGATATTGGACCTTTCTTAAATTGTACTGACCTAACCAATTCGTGATTACACTTGCTCTAATCTGCTTTATATTTTCTGCTTTTTGATTGTACTTTTTCAGTTTTTTAAAGATGTGATAGACAATTGAGTTAAAACGTGCGTTGGTTGGAAAAAGCTGTTCGCTATGGTTTCCAATCTTGTTTTGGATTGTTGGCCGAACTTCGTTCGCATATTCCATAAACTCCATTACTTGCCAAGGTTTCAGCTCCAGTTCTCTTGCGTTGCTTCGTTTGGCACTTGGAACATATATTTTGCCTTTTGAGAGTTGCAGATGTTCTATTTTTAAGTTGCCTAAATCCGTTGTGTTTAAACCTTGATAAACAATCAATCCTAAAATTACCTTTGCTCTTTTCAACGTGTACTTGTGATATTCTTCTTGGTATCTGTCCGTTTCAAAACTATAATATAAATCTTCCAGTTCATCAGCTTCGAGCAAGTTATAATTGACTGTTCTTTTTACGCCTTTTATCGTTGTCTTTTCTATTGGATTATCAACTCTACAAGCTTCATCAATCAAATAATTAAAGTAGATTTTTACGGTTCTTAATCTGTGGTTGATTGTCTTTTTTGTTGTTCCTTTTCGAGTAAGATATTTAATGTATTTCAAGCAATTTTTATAATCGATTTCGGTTGCTGTTGTACTGTTTCTTTTGCACCATTTTATAAAGCTTTGTATTTCTGTGGTGTAAACTTTGATTGTGGTTTTGCTGTAATTCTGCTGTTCTAAAAATTCGTTATAGGATTTCATTTTCAAGTGTTTTAAGTAAGTGTGTGTAGATTTGAGTACTTTCCAGACTGCTATGGCCTAAAAAGGTTTTGATGCTTTCTAACGGTACTTCTTGCTGCAATAAATGCGTTGCGATTGAGTGCCTTAAAATGTGAAGTGTAATATTCTTTTCTACTATATTTTTATTATTGGTAGCTTCTACAATAACCTTTAATCGATTTGCAAAACTCATTCCTTGCATTCGTGTTCCGTTCTTGTTAACAAACAAAGCTTCGCTTAAATTGGATTGATAAAATTCTGGTCGAGCTTCAAAAATATAATCTTCCAATATTTCTGTATTCTTTCGGTTTATTGGAACAAACCGTTCTTTGTAGTTCTTTCCCTTTCTCACAAATACACGCTCCTTGTCAAAATAGATGTCGCTTAAATCCAAGTGTACTGCTTCGTTCCTTCGTAATCCACAACTGTATAAAATGGTTAAAATGGCTTTATCCCTTAATCTAAACCTACTTTCTGTATGACTAAATTCTGTGGCTTCAAAAAGTTCCTTGATTTCGTCTTGGGTCAATATATTCAGTTTTTCCTCTGTTGGCTGTTTCTCCGATTTTAAATGTATGTTGATGCCCTTATGATTGTGGTTCTGTAAATATTCCTTGAACTTTTTTAATGCCTGTTGATGCTTGTTGAGATAGCTTTTACTTAATGCGCCACTTCGTGTTTCATTGGCTCGTTGCTTTAGTTCCTGGTAATAGTCTTTTATAATTTTGGTTGTTATTTGATTGATGTTTTTAACGTTGTTTTGCTCCAGATAGTAGAAGAACTCTTGCAGGTGGTTTGGCAGATTATAGACCGTGGTCTCTGCATAGCCCAAGATGTCCAGCCATTCTTTGTAATTGGCAACGAACATTTTAAATACCTCTTTTTGTAGCTTTAATTTTTTCACTTCGGTATGCGTTTTTTGGGATTTATTGGAACTTGCTTTTAACTTGTTGTTTTTGTTGCGGTTACCTATTCCATTTTGATAGTGGAACGCTTTGGAACATTGGAACGCTTGATTTTGGATATACATTCCTCTAACGATTTTGATATGGTTTCCTCCAACTCCTTGTATTCATTGGGATTGGTTACTTCGTAACGGTTCATGTTTTCTGCTTTTAGCTTTACTTTCTTGATGTAGCAATTATCCAATAACTGTTGGTGGTAACGCCATTGTGTGGTTTTCTTGACCTTTAATTTTCTACGGATTTCCAATGCCGTAAACGTGGTTTGGCTTCCTTCTATAAGGTATTTCTTTAGTTCTTCGAGATAGTTTCTGCAAGCTCCTGTAATTGTATCGGATTTTCTGAGTAGAACATCTATAATAAGTTCGTTGGCTTCCTGTATATCTTCAATCGTTGTTTCTATAAATTCCTCGCCCGTTTCGCTGTCGTAAAGCTTTTCTCGTTGGTACTGTTTGTAAAATGTAATGGCTTCAATAAATTGTAAATAATGAGAGTTGGTTCTACGTGGTTTAAAAACTGATTTTGGCAATTGTAGATGTTCAGCAAAAGGATTAATCACTTTTATAGGCTTTAGAACCCGTTGCACGTTTTTAAGCAGTTCCCTTGCTTTTTCTTCGTCTTGCTCATTTAATTTGCCTGCGGAGGCTCTCCGCTGGTAATCCATTATTTTTTGGTCTTGTTCTGACGATTCATCGATGTATAAAAGGAAGCTCCTGTTTGAGTTATCTTCATAAATATGTTCCTGTGTGGTGCATCCTGCAACACTTACAGGACCCTCGACCGTTAAATGGATGGTTCTTGTTGTTCCTTTGGTGTCCTTATGCACGACTGTTTTGGTAATTCGTTTTTTAGTTTGCAGTTCCCGCAATGGATAGAGTACGCTCTCCGCTCCGTCCAAGTCCTCAATCAATATGAGTTTGTGTTGCAGTTCGGTTCTGTTGAAGTAATAAAATGCGTTTGCAGATAATACCGTTATTTCTACTTTATCTTCTTCCGGCATGAGTTCCGATACTTTTGATTGCAAATGTGTTTTTCCAACTCCGGAACTTCCCAAGCTGATACAATGCAAGGGATTGTTTGTTTTCCTTGACGTGAAGATTAAGAACATGGTTTGTCTGTTGTTTTCTTCGCCTATTACTCCAGACTTTCCGATTAGTTCATTTGTACGTTTTAATAAATCTTTAGAGCTTAAAAATTTCTCTGCTTGTTTGATTTCTGTTGCTGATAGTTCTTTTCTATATGGCATCATGGATGCCTCGTATTGGTCTATGAGTAAAAACCTGTAGTTCTCCAGTTCTTTGGTCAGTTCCTGTAATGTTCTTCGTGCTACACTTGTTCCTATTTCCAACCGTTCTGCTATCTTTCGGGTGAACTTTTCTATTTGGTTATCGTTGTACAGGTCTATGGAGTGCCTTAAAACATTATGTTCTTTTGGTTTTTGGATGGATAACGTAATTCTTAAACTCTCTAATTTATTAAGTTTGATTCCTCCCAAAATGTGGATTTCTAAATGCTTGGTCGTGTATTCGTAGTTGTTCGGGTTGGATGTATTTAGTGCCATTTTTTAAAAAGTTTAAAAAATTATTATTCCCAGATTTGTCCCAAAAGTAACAATTATGAGAACGACACGCAAGACACTTAGTAGATTTTTTTAATTTATCTTGCTTATATTTGTCTAATATTCACTTTTTAGAGGTGTTTTTAATAAGTATTTCTCGATTATGACCATAGCAGAACGCATAAGATTGTATAGACAGCAAAAGAACCTATCCCAAGCAGAGCTTGCAGAGATTTCAGGTGTAAATAATAAAAGTTTATCTCGTTATGAACTGGATACAAGTATTCCGCCAGCGGATGCCTTAAAGGCGATTGCCGATGCGCTCGGGGTTTCTTCGGATGCTTTGTTGAGCGATGATGTGATAGCCATAAAGGACAAGGAACTTTTAAAGCGTTTCCAAGCTATACAGGATATGGATAGTGAGGACAAAACAATGGTGGTTAAATTCCTTGACCTTGCCATTAGGGATGCCAAGACCAAAAAAGCATACGCATAAAAAAACCACAACTTTTACATTGTGGTTCTCTAATTTAATTTTTATTTATGCTTCATAGTTCGAAGTTACAAACTTCGAAGAGCGGGCAGTGAGGACAAAACAATGGTCGTTAAATTCCTTGACCTTGCTATTAGGGATGCCAAGACCAAAAAGGCCTACGCATAAAAAAACCACAACTTTTACATTGTGGCTCTCTTCTTTTTATTCTTTTTAACGCCACTAAGCACAGCTTAACGGTAGCAGAAAGACAATAATGTTACTTTCTAATTTGCTTTTTTATTATCATTTGAAAAACTATATATAATACTATTATTAAAATAACGATTTTCCATGAGTTCATTCTTTTTAAAAGATCATATTTCAATAAATAAATACTAAAAATATTTATACAAATCAAAGAAATAACAATCAAAAAAAAACTAATTATACTAATAGACGCAGATTTAGAAGTATATTTTTCCGAACCTAATTTGTCATAAAAAAAGGAATATATATTTTTATACAAGAAGTAGATTATTTTTTTCATTCTAATCAAAATCATTTTTATTTAAAATAACACCTCCGTTTGTACTCTCATCCAAATAATCGCCAATACTTTTAGCTTCTCCATTTATCAAATAGGAAGTACCCATGGTTGCTAAATCGGCAACAAAAAATATACCAGCCACAACTGAACCAACACCAGTAAAAGATACTCCTGCCATCGTTGTATATAGTACATCTGAAGCTTTTAGCTCTCCTGTCCTGTAAACATTAACCCCTGTCATTACTATTGAAGTTGCTGCTAAACCATTACTAATATTACGGGGTAATTGGACTTTTCCAACCTGATGTTCCCTTACATTTCTATATTTTGTTTTATTCCACGATTTATCTAAAACGGAATGCAATTTTCCGTTATCCGACTTATGCCATAACTCATTTCTTGTTAAAAAGTCTGCTTTATACCCAGTATATGTTGAAGCCACCCCAAGCCCTCCATTAATCCAGAATAAGGGATCTGCAGCTTTTGAGCTATTTACGTTTGAGTTATCGCTCCCACTTTTATTTGCCTCAACTAAAACAGATTGGATTACACCATCATTAGGGTTTAGGTCATTCAATGCCAAACTAGAATCATCCCCAGCTTCATAATGAAACCCGTTACTAGCAAACAATCCGTATGAACCATCTTCTTGTTTTTTTATCTGCCCTCTATACCCATGTTCTCTTCTATATTGCCTAGCCTCTTTACGGGTTTCAAATAGACCAGTTGGATCTGACCAAACAATAGGATTGTTAAGTGCAAAACGATATGGCGTAAGAGAATAAGTTAATTCGGCTAGTCGATCCATACCATTAAACCTACCAATTGCAGGATCGTATTGTCTAAATGTCATTTCAGACATATTCAATCCTAATGCTTCCTCAAATTCCTTACCGTTATACCTTTGATATTTATGATTCGTGACGGGATTATTATTATACCCTTTGTGTTCAAGCCCGAAGGGATAGTAATTGTTCTCTTCCAGGATTATCAAGTTTACAGGGTTACTGTTGTTTTGGTTCTCGTCCTTATAGGACAACCTTATGTTCCCCAAGTGGTCCTTGTATTGGTACACATACTCAAAACCATTTTCGGCATCCACATAACCCTCCGGTTGGTTAAAGAATTCCAATGAACTTCCCTCGTACACATAATTTCCAGCATAATAGGCAAATGAGTCAGATTTACCACTTTCAACCACCCTCT
>CAKUWM010000136.1 GCA_934699305.1 uncultured Saprospiraceae bacterium
CTTTCTACCCGTTCTATCGGCTGCAGCCGGATCAAAGGAACCGAAGGAAGCCTTTGTTGCGTGATTCGGAATAAAGAGGAGGTATGACAATTACATATTTACAAATAGTAACAGTATGAAAATCTCAGGAAAAAAATTCGTTATTATCTTCCTTGTTTCTGCTTTTGCCTTTCAGTTTATCTCTAATTTAATTTTGGAACCCGTAAACGGTGACTGGTTCCCGGGAACTGACTCGCCAATAGCCTGGAAGCGTACTTTAGCCACTATTTTATATCCTGTCAAAATTGTTTTGGTAGGACCTTTGGCACCAATATTCAATGATCCGGACCCACCACCTCCGATTCGGGTTCTTGCCTGTGCTTTATACTGGACTGTCCTGGCGCTGGTTCTCTATTATCCTATCAGCAAAATAAAGGTTCGTAAAAAAAATAAATTTTAGCGGGTTCAGCGTATGCTGCTGTTGCATGATTAATATACAGTTATGAACAGAATTGAAGAGATATACTATGAAGCAAAGGCTGACAAATGGTTTCAGGGTTTTGCTCTTTTTTGTCGTATTGCATTAGCCGCGAGCTTTATTCCAGCAGGTATCGTTAAAATTATGGGTGAACGCTTTGCCGCCGGCCTTCCATCTAATAATCCTCTGGGACATTACTTTGATGCTTTATTTTTAACAGGATATTACTATACTTTTATTGGGGTCGCCCAACTCGTAACGGCTATATTATTACTGATCCCGAGAACTTCCCTGCTGGGTGCGCTAATGTATTTTCCCATGATCGTTAATATATGTGTATTAACTTATGCCACCCGATTTGAAGGTACCCGGCTCAACACCATGATGCTGTTGGCATGTTTGTATTTATTGATTTGGAACTTCGACCGTATAAAATATATTTTACCATTTAAACAGCCTGACACAGTTCCTTATGCATTAAAAAAGCCCCTGGGTAAGCGCCTTCGGATTATATTTGGGGGAAGTTGCCTCGCAGTTTTGGCCATTATCATTATCGGTACTTTCTATTTGCATGAGATTAGACCAGGAAATTCTGAAGAAGAGTGCAGGAATCAATGTGTCTCCAGCGAATATCCCACGGCTTGTGAAAATTTCTGCGACTGCATGTATGTTCAGGGAAAATCGCTTGATGGTTGCTTAGCCGAATACAAGAAAGTAAAAGAAAGGGAAAAGAACAGGTAGTAATTGATCATTCATAAAATCTTAAAGGCTTCTTTAACATTCTCCGCTGCTTAATAAATACACAATTTTTGAGGATGTACTTATAAATTGTTGCCTTTAAGCGGCTCGTATAAAAATGGCTCCTTATAATTGGGGCAGCTCCGGATCTCAGCAGATGTCCATCGGGATCTTCAACATACATTTCCATTGCCCGGGAATAATGAGTTGGCGCTTGTTGTATTTTCCCTCCCTTATCATCGTGCAATTTGAATATATCGCCGTCAAAGCCACCCCAATCCAGATTCCCGGATTTCCTGTTACCCTTTTTCTTAAATATATTCCTGCATTCTCCCGGTTGATGTGTGTAGCCTCATCAGCCGGCAATAACTTGTTGACGATAGTTTTGTGTGGATTAACTGTTTAAATATTTATTGGGGATGTTTGAAGGCGTATAATCAATGCCGTAAGCCGCTTTAAGTAAAATAGCCACAACTTCATAAATTAATGCCTCCTTCCTTTGGAACTGGGGAAGTAATCCCATCATTGCATAACTGATTGGATTAACTGACGGAATAAATGTTTCCCATTCATAGCCTTTCCCCCACACAATCCCTTTGACAGTAAGGTTTAAATCCGCCGATTCGGCAATAAGATATTTCATTACATCAATGCACTTGTTTGAGTGCTGATTTACAGTATGAAAAATTGGCGTTTGTCCGCCGAAACCTTTTTTGTCAATTCCGGCCTTAACATTTATATCAATGCCATGTTTTACCAGTATCCTGGCACAGGCAAGGTGGTTGTATTCTGCACAAATATGAAGCAATGATACCTCATACAAAGGTGTAAATGCACAGTCGAACGTATATTGATTCTTTACTGCCCGCTTATTGGCACTTAATAAAGCATCCAGCGAAACGGCATCATCCAAAAAAACGGCTAATAATATTTTATCATGGAAGTTCAGTCCGTAATCCACAAAAACTTTAAAACATTCCCTGAATTTTGGTCCTCTTGAATATTCTGTAATAAGCTCGTAAATGAGTGGTTTATCTCTAAAGTAATCATTAGGGCTTATTCCATTTTCAAAACATTCTTTTATTCCGTCCGCTGAGTGGACTTCAATTTCACCTATAATTTTTTGTAAGTAATCCATGGTGGTTGATTTCGGGGTGTCCGGGCAAATTACTGTCAATAAAAGGACGTCAATCAGGTTGGGAAGCATCCCGCCTGCCTGTAACCACTGATTAAAATATTTTGATCACAGTACAAATATACTACCAGGTGCGCAGGCTGTTGTTATTTCAGGGTTATAATTTTGTTCCCTGTATTAATATCGATGTCTTTATCGACTGTTCTTTCATGTGTAAAAATCTCTTCCGTTCCTCATCTTGTTTAAAGTTATCGAAATCTTGTTGTGTTTCAAATTCTATAAGATGAATTTCATAAGGTTTGTCGATATGGTTTTCGATGAAATTTTTTTCTGTCGGTCTTACACACAACAGAAGTTTTCCATTATATTTTAAAATTTCAGGGATTACAATACTTTCGAATTCATCAAAAATTTTTTCTTGTCCTTCTATGAGGTATATCAGTTGGGTAAGCAGTACCATATTATTCTTCAATCTTGGAATATTGCTGTATTGTATTCAATGCTGTTCCGGCGGACAGATAAGCTTTTACAGATGACCATCAGGGTTAGAAATGTATCCGATACATCCTTCATAAGTTTTATCGACCGCAGCTTTGGTCGCTACCGAACCCCCATGATTTCGTGCATTTTCCAAAGTTGTATGTACATCTTTTTTACACATCAATGCGCAACTGATAATCCTCCCGACATTTTCCTTTGTGGCTGAACTCCGCCACTATTCATATTCCTTTTCCCAAAGTTAACAATAACTTGTCCAGGTTTTTAAGATGAGATGAAAAACCTCTTTTGTGGCTGTCTGTTGCCATTTTTTCGAACATTTCAGGGTCTCCATATTTTTCAGTCATCGTTACGAGCGTTTTGCCCCCTGTTTCGCTGAAAGTCAGGATACATTTCGTACGTGGGAAATCAGGACTAACCATGCCGTTTTCATCGGAGAATGCTCTCAATTCCGTAATACTTTTTTGAGGTTCAACTTTTCTGTAATCGTATCTGCTCCAATGCTTTTTACCTTCGGGACTCACTATGGCGTAGTGCCAAAAACAGCCTTCACGGCAGTCCATTGTCTTTGTTTCAGTTCTGTAAGGGTTGGGAGCGCACCACTGGTCAAGCAGCTCAGGGGTAGTCCATGCTTGCCAAACCAATTCAACATTAGCATCAAATTCTCGCTTGATGTGAATAGTATTGGTTTCCCTGTTTACGGAAAAATTAAATAAGGGGTTACTATTCATATTTTAATTTTTTATTTTAATCGTTCTAATACGCCTTTTCGCTTTACGAGATTTTTATAATCCCATTGTATCTCTCTTGATTTTTCGAGCCAACGCTTTAAATCTTCGGTATTGATCTCGTTCACAGAATTGTAGAATATAGAAGCATCTTTGAATTTTTCACCTCTTGTGTTCAGAAGTTCTTCGTTGAAGTCTGCCCCGCTCCAAAACATCAGTCTTAATCCTTTTTTCTGCTTGCTGTAGCCTGTAACAGGGTTGCCGTCCAGGAACCAAACAGGATGTGCGTGCCAGATTTTGTTTTCAGCTTCAGGTAAATGTGTACTGATTTCTTTTGCAAGCAATTCACAAATGGCTTTGTCCTCTGCTGTTTGCAAATTGTTGTATGCTGAAATGTCTTTTGAAATGGCGGTCATAGCTTCATTTTTTTAACGTCAACAGTAATTCATCCAATTGATGGAAATCCGTTGTCATACCTTCTTTAAAGCCCGTTGTTATGATGGTTTCAAGGTCAGCAAGTGTGTCGAAAGTGAGTAACATATCTACCTGTACTTTGTTTCCCTGCTGACTAAAACTGTTTTCCAATAAGTTTTGAGGAAATTCAGGATTCATTGTTCCGTTTTCATCACAAAACCCGTCTGTCTGGGTAAAGGATTTTTCTTTTACGATCGTGATGTAACTGGCCTTGCTCCAATGTCTTTCTCCTTCTGGACCTACCATGGCATACAGCCAAAATCCCCCTTCGCGGAAATCCATTGTTTTGGTTTCGGCTCTCCAGGGTTTGGGTCCCCACCATTGGTCGAGTAGCTCGGCTGTTGTCCAGGCCTGCCAAACCAATTCAATACCGGCATCAAATTCTCGTCTGATGTGAATAGTGTTGTTTTCTTTATCTACGATAAAGTCAAATAATAAATTGCTGTTCATTTTTTCTTGCTTTTAACTGTTGCTAATAAGTTATCTAATTGTTTGAAACGTGTTTCCCAAATTTTACGGAACTGTTCAAGCCATTTGTCTATTTCTTTCATTTTGTTGATTTCAAGTTGGTAATAAATTTCCCTGCCTTTATGTTCCTGTGTTATCAGTTCGCATGCTGTCAAAATTTGTAAATGCCTGGAAACTGCCTGCCGGGTTGTGTCGAAGTGTTCGGCGATGGCGTTTGGCGTCATTGCCTGCAATGCAATTAAGGCAATGATTGCCCGTCTTGTCGGGTCGGCTATTGCCTGAAAAATATCTCTTCTTGTCTCCATTATGCAAACATTTGATTGCAAAAATATATGCAATTATTTAGTTGCGCAAATTTTTTTCAAAAAATCGTCAGCTCTGAAATGTCAGTAAAATTTTGGGGCTGGGGAGCAGCCGGGTAACATTAAATGTGGTGTGATATGGTGGCAAACGGTCCTCTTAATTTTTGCAGAATGTTGGTATTTACCGTTTTTCTGTCTGTCCGACGATGTTGGTGCGGGTGTAAAGGCAAAAGTTAATAATTATTAGTCAGAATGGAGCGGAAGCAGGGATTTGCAAATAGCTGATGTTACAATATCCTGTCCATCTGGCATAAAGTCCCACGTTAGTCGTTCGCTTTAATGGTTCTTTGAAATGCTACGCATTTTCTTCAGCATTATCACCTTTCCAATTTAAGATTGCAAAATTTAATCTTTCTACTATCGAATAATCGCGTATATGAACAGGCGTGTTAAAAATTTCATCAAAGTCAGATTTTGTGAAAATTACCTCGTTTCCAACTGGATTTCCATTATTATCCATGGCTGTTAATGTCTTGATTTCATTTACAGAGTCATTGAAGCCACGATATCTCCCGTACGTGAACCTTGCAATCAAATCAATTAATTCTACTTTTTCATTCCAGGAGCTAATAATATTTTTTGAAAATATTTTCTGAGAATTTTTCTTAAAGTTGGTAACTAATGAAATGATTTGTTCTTGGTTTAAAAAGATGCACGCAACAACTCACTTATTAATATCTGAAAAAGTAAGTTTCAAAATTTCTCCGGTTTGGGATGAATATATTTGACTTCCCATTGTTCTAACTCCATACAATTTTGTACAGTAGATTGAAATTTTCGGCAAGAGTTTATCATAAATCACATGTGATGGAGCAGCAGAATAAGCTGTTACTTGCAGAAGATCCTTCATGTATTTCAAATCGAGTGACAGTCCAATATTGCTTATTAGTATAATAAAGGCACTGGCAGTAGAAAGTGATACTAATGCTATCTTTACCTTAAAGTCAAAATCGCTGCCTATAGTTGTTATAATTGTTATTGTCAATGATAGCAAGATCCCAAAAAAAGATATTACATTATCCTTATTCATATTTTTCATTTAAGCTTTATCCAGTTACATCTAAATCAAAAATATATGAAAGTTTTGAATTACCTGGAACTTTTGGTTTTGGCTTTCCCATAGGGCCTCCTTGTGCAAAGTTTGTATGCGACGGTAGAGACAATTTAGGAAGCGGGAACATCTCTTTTGCTTTTTATAACGCCATATTCGGTGCTATCGTAAAATAAGCAATGTTAGGACAATGGTCGGCTATGACACGATGTCGGTGCTACAGCCCTGCACCAGTGAAGGAGAGGTATATAAAAGTTAATTAGCGATTCTATAGCCTCAATTTATGCCCTCCGCCCGGGACTGCAGGTGAAGATGAAGCGGTGTTGTCCTTGCCGTCCGATCAGCCGGGTATCCGCCGGCATAACATACATATGTTAGTGGCATTTTTTATCCAATCGCTTTAAAAAATTCTTCGAGTTTCATCTCGTCAAGCTGTCCGTTTGTTCTTACGCTACTGCAAAGGTCAAGTCCAAATGGTTGTACAAAATCAATTGCCTGTGTTACGTTGTCTTTGTTTAGTCCACCTGCGAGAAAAAGAGGAATTGGTATAGATTTCCTGATTTCTCTGCTTAATTCCCAATTATGAGTTCGACCCGTTCCGCCCAATTCTTTAATTGCCAAGTTTGGGTTTCCGCTGTCTAATAAAATCGCATCAACGTAATTGGATATTTCAACAGCTTCTTTTACAGAATTGTCATCTATAACATGAATAACCTGAACCAATTTTACATTTGGTAATTCATTGCGAAGTATTTCATATTCTCGTTTTTCCAGCTCGTCTACAATCTGAATGGTCGTTGTGTTTACTCGTTTGTAATGCGAAATGATTTCCTCTGGTTTCGTTTCACTTGTCAGCAAGAAAGATGAAATAGGTGGCGGGATTGATTTTGTAATTTGGTTAATAAGTTCATCTCCAATTATTCCCGGGCCACTTGGCATATGTCCAACCAAGCCCAATGCAGAGGCTCCGTATTTAATCGCAATTTTTGCTTCTTCTACACTGCTGATACAGCAAATTTTTACTCGTGGTCTTATCATACAATTACTTTGTTTTCGATTTCTTCTGTCATAGATAAAAGGTTTAGATTTTCGTCATATTCTGACTAAACGCAGATGGCTTGTTTTCAAAAATGTATTTGTACATATACCAACCTGTTTTTGGCGTTGGTGTGTTTAATAAGTGTTCAAATGCAACCCACATTAAAGTTCCTTCATTGCAAACTGGCGGTTCAGCAAAGTCAATGTCTGCGATATAAACATGACCTGTCCAGTTATATTCGGTGGGAGAGCTTTCTGTTAGGAATATGTACTTTTCGAAATAAGGGTAAGGCAACTGATTCAAGGTTATATAAATTCTTTTTTATCAGGGTAGGGTCGTCATTTGTGCTTCCCCGATAAGGTCCTGCGATAAGTATCATCATAATCACAAAATGTTATTAAGCTTGATGTATTGAAGAAGCATAATGGTTTTACCATCTTTTATTTCTCCAAATTCAACCATTTTCATTGCTTCGTCAATTTTAAGTTCTAATATTTCGATATTTTCTTCTTCCTGTTCAACGCCACCTCCGCC
>CAKUWM010000137.1 GCA_934699305.1 uncultured Saprospiraceae bacterium
GAAGTGGTGTTGAAGTTATTTTGTTGGACAACGATCAAGATGGACATATTAGTCTCAATCAATTGGACCAATATTTACAGGGAAGTCAACTAAAGACCCTTGTTTCTATCATGCATGCCAACAATGAAATAGGTACTGTCTCAGATATATATGCGATCGGTGAATTATGTAAAAAAAATGGTGCCATATTTCATTCTGATACCGTACAGACTATCGGGCATTTCCCGATTGATGTAACTAAAGTCCATATTCATTTTCTTTCCGGAGCAGCACATAAAATACATGGTCCGAAGGGAGTTGGTTTTCTGTATATAAATTCGGACAATCTTATCGAGCCGTTTATTGACGGAGGATCACAGGAAAAGAATATGAGAGGTGGAACAGAAAATCTTCATGGAATAGTCGGTATGGCTAAATCCTTTGAGTTGGCCGTCAAATATATGTCAGAAAGAACGGAGTATATTACCGGATTGAAGAACTATTTCATTGAAAATATCAGGAAAGCTATCCCTGAATGTGGTTTTAATGGCGATATAGGACAAAAATCATTATACACGGTATTAAACATAGATTTTCCCGATCATCCTAAAAATGAAATGTTGTTATTTAATCTTGACATTCAAGGCATCGCTGTTTCAGGTGGTAGTGCGTGTACATCAGGCGCCGAACAAGGAAGCCACGTTATTGCTGCTTTAAACAAGGAACCTTCGCGCAAAGCTGTTCGTTTTTCATTTTCACACTACAATACGCATGAAGAAATCGACTTCGTAATTGAAAAACTTAGGTCCATTTTTTCTGAATAAATTTTCTTTCCGCAATAACTTTCCGATTATTTTTTCCAAATGATGGAAAGTATGAATAAGAATGAACACGTCGTAATAAAAACGGCAAAGCCTTTCTGTATTTCAATCTGATCACTTACTATCTGTGAGATAAAATTTCCATCTCCCATAGCCAATACATTAGTCTTATAATTAAAATAAGCATAAATTGCCCATAATATTAAAATAAGTGAAGTTGTAATAAAAATATTGAACTGGAGAACAGTCATTGCAATTGTCCATTTATTTGTTACCAACAACAAAATATCAATTACTAAGATTACAATAGGAATAAAAGAAAATTCCAAATCGATTCCCTTACTGGTATCTATCCAAGGCAACTTAAACCACGTAAGGAAAAGAGAAATAAAAGTTACTAAAAGAATAAATACTATTATACCTTTCTTCATTCTATTGTTTGTTTTCCTCACGATGTTTGTTATTAGACATAATCTAACTACTTTGACGCATTAGCGATGTTGCTATTAACCACCTATACACTTCTTACATCCAAACATCAAAACTCCGGACGCAATATCAACATTTTAAAAGCCTATCCTTTCTTATCGCAATTTGCGCATCAGTTATCCTGCCAAAGCCTTAGATACTTGTTCCGCCGCTTCCTTCAATTCTATTGCAGATAAAACCTTTAGACCTGACTCATCAATCATCTTCTTAGCTATTTCAGCATTTGTTCCTTGAAGTCTAACAATTATTGGAACAGGAATATTACCAATATTTTTATAAGCTTCTATTACGCCCGCAGCTACTCTATCACATCTAACAATTCCTCCAAAAATGTTAATTAAAATAGCTTTAACTGATTGGTCTTTCAATATAAGATTAAGTGCTTTCTCTACACGAGCAGCATCCGCAGTTCCTCCAACATCCAAGAAGTTGGCTGGGGCACCACCTATCAACTTAATCATATCCATAGTGGCCATAGCCAATCCGGCACCATTCACCATACATCCCACATTACCATCTAACTTTACATAGTTGAGGTCAGCTTCTTGAGCTTCCAAATCTGCCGGATCTTCTTCCAACTTATCATAAGCGGCCTCCAAATCCTTATGTCGATACAAAGCATTTTCATCAATAGATACCTTAGCATCCACTGCTATCATTCTATCATCACCGGTCTTTATCAACGGATTGATTTCAAATAAGCTGGCATCAGATCCGATATATGCTTTGTACAATTTGTCGATAAGTACAACAAACTCTTTGAATGCCTTACCTGAAAGCCCTAAATTAAATGCAATTTTTCTACCTTGAAATGGCAACAAGCCTAACATAGGATCTACCAATTCTTTTAAAACCAAATGAGGCGTCTCTTCTGCCACTTTCTCAATATCCATACCGCCTTGAGTGGAATATACTATTACATTCTTACCACTGCTCCTATCCAAAAGAATAGATATATAAAATTCTTTACATGCAGCAAAATCAGGAGCGTAGGAATCTTCAGCGATAAATACCTTTCTTACCAATTTCCCCGACCCTTCCATTCCACCGGGTGTCTGTGGTGTTTTCAAATACATTCCCAAAATTCTTCCTGCTTCGGATTTTAATTCATCCAAATTCTTCACCAACTTGACACCTCCACCTTTTCCTCTTCCTCCGGCATGGATTTGGGCTTTGACGACAGCAAATGATGAGCCAAACTCATTATTCACTCTTTGAAAAGCTTCTACAGCTTGGTCGACACTTTCAGCAACAATACCTCTTTGAACGGAGACTCCGTAACTTGCAAGCAATTCCTTGCCCTGATATTCATGTAAATTCATGTTTTATTTTAATCTTTTTTTTCTTAACAATTTATCTGCAATTATACAAAACTATTTCTAAAGTGATTTGTGATTTAAAATCCAATACTTGCAATTCCATTCTTATACAATTTCTACAATCATTGAATGATTAATTTGCGACTCTCCATACCGGAATCGTTTTTCAAGACTACTAAATATGTTCCCGGAACCAACTTAGCACTCTTGATTTCAACTGAATGCTTACCATTAGTAAAATTCAGCTTTTGATGATGTGATACAAGTCCAGCACTATTGATAATATTGAGTTCCATATCAGATTTCTTATTCATATCAATATTTAGTTGGTACAAATGACCTGAAGCAACCACATTAGGATTAATTTGCCAGCTCTTAACTTCTGTCAAAACTTTATTACTCACAACGTTAACCAAATTGAATGACATCGGTGGATTGGTTTGAACATTGCAAATAGCATACTCATTCATAGCAGTTACACGCCAATATCCAGTTGCAATTCCGCTAGGAAAATAAGATGCCGGAATAGTATATTGATTGGTTTTAACCACTTCTGTTACCGTTACATTTGAATCGAAACCCTTCTTTCTAGAGTATTCAACTATATAAAAAGTAGCATTGGGAACAGGAGCCCATTGCAATAGAATAGGTGCAGTCTTCAACACTTCTTGCCCATCAGTAGGTAATTGATACTCGATATCATTGCTAACAGTGGTCGCTGGCGGTGTATAGGTAGATTTAAGATAGTTTCTTTTTGCGCTATTCAAATCAGCCCATATTACATCTTTCTGACCTTGCGTAAAATGATATCCGGAGCATCCAAAAAAGTATGACATATAGTTATTCTGAGAAGGCCTGACCAATTCATTGTTTTTATCGTAAACCTCAACATTATAATCCCGACAGTCACTCGGCCAGCCAAATCCAAAATTGTAATCAGGAGGTGTATCGCATACTTTATCGGCAGCTGTAGTACAATTCGAACCATTTACTAATTCAACCTGTGCGCCATAACATGGAGCAACAGTAAAAGTAACGACTTTACCATGATCCCCCACATTCCATGGTTGACATTCCCATCCATAAAAAGTATGTCTTAAGCTAAAAAAATGCCCTAATTCATGTGGAGCTGTCTGCGATTCATATGTAGCTTCAACATTTTTAATGACCATAATATCGTGCTCAGGGCTATAAAAACCCAAAATACTTCCGGGATTGTCGGACTTTATTTCAGCAGTAAAGAAGAAGTTAAGGGCATTCTTATCTTTGACATTCTTCATGATATTACCAGCACCTTGACTTTGTGGATCAGTATTTACTAAATCGTTATTCAGATATTTAAAATCATCTTTCATGTAAAATTGAATATTCTGATTAGCATATTCATCATTCAATTTACACAACATTCGAAATGCATTTTTTACATTAATTCCTCCCTTACCGGCTGAAGTTTGAACGATGATAAACCTAACAGGAACATACCGTACATCCCTAACTTTTAACTCATCTTTATGAATAGCCAAATAAGCAAGGTTGGCATCTAATTGTGCATCAGAAATTGGGCTGCTTTGAGTGCCACAATATCCAACAACATTTTGGGCATTTACCGCATAAAATGATAGTGAGAAAAGTCCCACAAATAAGTACTTAAAATAAAGTTTCATTAAAATAGTATTATTTAAAATTAAGTTCGCAAGGTACAAAGAAATAGATAAGTATAATATAAATAAACCAATATTTGCTATTTATTTAACAGTTAAAGCCTTACTTTTGCGACTTAAAATTAACTATTAACCTCAATTAAAATATAATGAGTAAAGTAACCGTTGTTGGTGCAGGTAATGTAGGCGCCACAGTAGCCAATGTTCTGGCACATGGAGATTTCGTCAATGAAGTTGTCCTTTTAGATATTAAAGGTGAGATGGCGCAGGGCAAAGCACTTGATTCCTGGCAACAAGCCCCAATAGACCATTACAGCACCTTCCTTAGAGGCTCAGGGGACTATGCTGATACTGCCAATTCCGATGTTGTTGTAATTACTGCTGGTCTGCCACGTAAACCGGGAATGAGCCGCGATGACCTTATTTCTACCAATGCTTCTATTGTCAATGGCGTTACAAAAAGCATACTTCAGTATTCACCCAATGCTATTATCATCGTGGTTTCTAACCCATTGGATGTAATGACTTATGCTGCACACAAGACGTCCGGTCTTCCGGCATCTCGCGTGATTGGTATGGCAGGAATCTTAGATACTGCCAGATACAGAGCCTTTTTGGCGACCGAATTAAATGTCTCTCCAAAAGATATTCAAGCTATTTTAATGGGAGGTCATGGCGATACCATGGTTCCTCTGCCAAGATATACCACTGTAGGTGGAATTCCCGTTACAGAACTCATTGACAATGATAAGCTTGATGCCATTGTGGAGCGAACTAAAAAAGGCGGTGGAGAATTGGTTCAATTGATGGGCACATCAGCTTGGTATGCTCCGGGAGCGGCAGCAGCTCAGATGGTTACTGCAATTTTGAAAGATGAAAAACGCATCTTCCCTTGTTGTATCAAAGTAGAAGGTCACTACGGTATTGATGGAGTATATGTCGGGGTTCCGGTAATATTGGGTCGCAATGGTGTAGAAAGAGTATTGGAGCTCGACCTCAATGATTCAGAGAAAGCACTACTTGCTGAGTCAACTACTGCCGTAAAGTCTGTAATGAGTGTTTATGATAATATGGGATTGTAAAAGTCATCATAGAATAAAATATAAAAAACCACCTTCATTTTAGGTGGTTTTTTTGTATCATCGTGTTTCCTTTTAATACTTATGCTATAAATATGGATTCATTTGTTATAAAAGATGCCAATATCGTCAATGAAGGTAACATCATCGAAGGTGATATTTTAATAAAAAATGGAAGGTTTGAACAAATAGGCTCAGTCAGCAATAGCGGACATCATCCGGAAATAAATTTTGATGGAGATTATTTGATTCCGGGTATTATCGATGATCAGGTTCACTTTAGACAACCCGGTCTCACCCACAAAGCAAATATATGCACCGAGTCAATGGCTGCAGCTGCCGGCGGCGTTACAACATTTATGGAAATGCCCAATACAATTCCTCCGGCAACAACCATTGAACTTTTAGAGGAAAAATATCAAATAGCAAATCAAGATAGCATTGTCAATTATTCATTCTTTTTAGGCGCTAGCAATGATAATTTAGACGAAATTTTAAAAGCTGACTATTCAAAAATATGTGGTCTAAAAATTTTTATGGGCAGCAGCACAGGCAACCTGTTGGTAGATAATGAAGAAGCACTTGATAAAATATTTAAAAATGCTCCGGCGCTCATTGCCACCCATTGCGAGGATGAATCCACTATTAAAAACAATCTTACTTTGTTTAAAGAAAAATATGGTGACAACTTAAATGCCAGTCACCATCCTTTAATCAGAAGTGCTCAAGGTTGTTATATTTCAAGCTCAAAAGCTATCGATTTAGCTAAAAAACACCAAACTCGTCTCCATATATTACACATCAGTACTGAAATAGAGACGAGCTTATTTGAAAACAATATTCCATTGGCAGAAAAAATGATTACAGCGGAAGCATGTGTGCATCATCTGTATTTCTGCGATCAGGATTATTCAGAATTGGGAAATAAAATCAAATGTAATCCTGCCATAAAGTCTTCAAAAGACCGCCAGGCTATAATAGAAGCGCTCAAATCCGGAAAAATCGACGTCGTGGCAACTGACCACGCTCCTCATACACTAGAGGAAAAAAGCCTACCTTATTTACAAGCACCTTCTGGCTTACCTTTAGTGCAACACAGCATAAATATCATGTTGGACTTTGTCAAAAAAGGTATTTTCTCCTTGGAAGATGTCGTAAATTGGATGTGTCATGCCCCTGCAATATGTTTTAAAATAAAAGAAAGGGGTTATATACGCCCGGGATATCATGCCGACTTTGCCAGACTAAATTTCTATGAAGATAACCCTATTACAGAAGAATCCTTATTCTATAAGTGCAGATGGTCACCACTTGCAGGCAAAACACTCCCCGGTAAAATAACATCTACCTGGGTCAATGGGACTTTAGTATATAATGAAGGCATAATACTTACAAATGCCGGACAAAGGGTCACATTTGCTAACCAATGACAAAATTCTGATAGGAGATATTTTCCTTACCAGGGTAAAATTTCAAACAAAAGTCTAAGTTAGCATTATACTTCTTAAAGACAATAATTTAAAAGTCTAATATGAATTCGGGTTTAACTTGCTATTATTCATCACTTTAGATTATTATACTTATCAAATATTTATAACCCACCTAAAAAGTGCCTATCGAAAGCATAACAAGTGTGCACGCCTCCACCACCTCAATTCCAACTTCTTCTAATTTCAATTGATTTCCATAATCTTCTGTTCCGGGGTTAAATATAACCCGTCTTGGTTTTAACTCCAGCAGCAAAGGCATCCATGCATCTTGATGTCGAGGACCCACATATAATGTAACCGTATCAACATCGTGGACTGGTTTTTTATCCGTAATGACCTGAATACCCAACACATTGACATTCCGCAATCCATAACCTATTACAGGGTAACCGTGAGCCAACAATTGTTTTGCCGCTTTATAAGCATACCTATCAGGGTTATCTGACAATCCAATGACCGCACATGTATATTTATTATCCATATCTTCAACAACCATAATGTTGTATATTTGTTTCACAAATCATCCATATTTTCTTAGGCCTGATAACTAATACAATTTCTGCTATCGCTGAAAGCTATTGCCATAAAGAAATAAACAACGCATTAATTG
>CAKUWM010000138.1 GCA_934699305.1 uncultured Saprospiraceae bacterium
CGGTACTATTGGAACGATATGCCCAAATAATAACTAGTGAAAAGAATGCTACAAATAACACCAATGATATAATTGGATAGATAGACACTCCTTTAATTTCTGTTAAATAGGTCGCAAATTTCATTCTACTGTATTTATTGTTTTAGCATCTGTTCCCATTCTTTGCAAATAAGCTATCAAAGCAATAATTTCTTTATCACCCGAAATATTCAACTTATCTTTCTTCAAGTTAGCAACTATTTTATCAGCCTGTTTTTTCATATCAGAATTGGCTTTACCTTCATAACCTTTTGGATATGGTACACCTAATTTACGCATCGCATATATTTTACTCATCGTGGTACTGGCATCTACTGACTTCTCAAATAGCCATGGATAAGGTGGCATTATTGTTCCGGGCGCCATAGATTCAGGATCAAGCATGTGGTTAAAGTGCCATGAATCCGGATATTTTCCACCGATTCTGGCAAGATCCGGTCCTGTTCTCTTACTACCCCATTGATATGGATGATCATAGACAAATTCACCTGCTTTGGAATAATCCCCAAATCGGGACACTTCATATCTAAAAGGTCTAATCATCTGTGAGTGACAATTGTAACATCCTTCTTTTATATAGATATCTCTTCCATGCAATTCAAGCGGAGTATATGGTTTGACTTCTGATATTGTCGGAATATTTGTTTTAACTAAAAATGTAGGTACCATTTCCACTAATCCACCTATACCGACTACAATCAAACTAAGAACAAGAAGAGTAATAGGCCTTCTTTCTACCCAACTATGCCAATGTGCATTTTTGGGCTTGACATAAACCTTTTCCAATGCCGGCGCCTCGGCATCTTCTGTCTTCACAAAATGTCCTGATTTCACAGTCTTATATAGGTTATATGCCATCAACACAACACCCGCTAAAAATAATGTACCTCCTAATGCCCTCAATATATAAAAAGGAACAATGGATTGAACGATATCAATAAACTGATACTGCAATTGTCCTTCTGGTGTAAATGCTGACATCATGAAATATGTACGGAAGGCAGCCCAGTATAGCGGAATAGCGTATAATACTATACCAGCAGTGGCAATCCAAAAGTGGGTAGAAGCCCACTTAACTGAATATAATTTGGTATTGAATAATCTCGGAAACAACCAATATAGCATACCAAAAGTTAAAAAACCATTCCACCCTAAAGCTCCGATATGCACATGAGCCACAGTCCAATCACTATAGTGCGAAATAGCGTTGACATTTTTTAAAGATAACATGGGACCTTCAAAAGTCGCCATACCATAACATGTTACGGCAACTACAAAGAATTTGAGAATGGGATCTACCCGAACCTTATCCCATGCCCCTCTTAAGGTAAATAAACCATTGAGCATACCGCCCCAAGACGGTAATAACAACATGATAGAAAACACTGTTCCCAATGATTGCGCCCACTCAGGTAATGCGGTATATAACAAATGGTGAGGCCCTGCCCATATATATAGGAATATCAATGACCAAAAGTGAACTATACTCAATCTATATGAATATATCGGCCTCCCGGCAGCTTTGGGTAGAAAATAATACATCAATCCAAGATACGGTGTCGTTAGGAAAAATGCTACTGCATTATGTCCATACCACCATTGTACCAATGCATCTTGAACACCCGCATACCAAGAATAACTCTTCATAAAACTAATAGGCAACTCAAAGGAATTGACAATGTGCAACATGGCTACAGTTACCCATGAACCAATAAAAAACCAAATTGCAACATACAGATGCCGTTCACGCCTCTTGATTATTGTCCCAAACATGTTGATACCGAATACAACCCAGATTAATGTAATTGCAATATCAAGTGGCCATTCAAGTTCTGCATATTCTTTCGCTGATGTATAACCCATCATTAGGGTAATAGCTCCTGCTAAAATGATAAGCTGCCATCCCCAGAAATGAATTTTACTCAATGCTTTACTCCACATCTCCGCTTTTACCAAGCGAGGCAGTGAATAATATACTGCTGTGAAAATACCATTTCCCACAAATGCAAAAATAACAGCATTGGTATGGACAGGCCTGAGACGACCAAAAGTGGTATATTCTATACCCAGATTTAATGCCGGAAAAGCAAGCTGAAAGGCTGCAATTACACCAACAAGCATTCCGACAATCCCCCAAAACATCGTTGCAACAGCAAAGTTCTTGGAAATCTCATTGTCATACTGAAACTTCTGTAATTCCATGTGTCTAATTTTTATTTTTCGTTTTAATTTTTTCCTCAAATAATATTCGGTTGGCTGAAGAAAATTGATCTTCAAACTGACCATTCTTACTACTCCAAAGAAAGGCTATCAAAAAACCTCCGGAGATAATCATACTTATTACTAATAACGCAACTAACACACTCATATTCAATCCTTTAATTTTAATTTCCGCCCTATCAGTCCACTCATGGTAAAGGTCAGAAAAATAATGGTTAATGAACTTGCCGGCATCAGAATAGCTGCAACAACAGGATATAACTTGCCCTGAACAGCAAACCATAAGCCTACAACATTATACAATATAGAAACCAAAAAGGTAAAATAAATGATATATCTACCCGCATGTGAAAGCTTCAGCAACTTAGTAAGATTAGTCAACCTCTTCCCATCTAAAATACCATCTGCTGCCGGTGTGAAATTATTGACAGCATCGCTGATTGCAATTCCAATATCGCTTTGTTTTAGCGCACCCGCATCATTTAATCCATCCCCAATCATCATGACTTTATGACCTTCTTGTTGCAAGGACACAATAAAATCATATTTCTGTTGCGGATCTTGTGTAAAATGACTTTGATTCTCTACTCCTATTAAACTATCTAAATACTCCTTTTCGCCTTCATGGTCTCCACTTAATATAGCAAGTTTAAATTTCTTCCTCAGCATACTTAGCATCTCCACAACTCCTTCCCTATATGTATTTTTAATATTGAATTTACCACGCAATGCCCCATCGACAGAAAAATATACCACAGAATCACTAAAAGTGTGTTCCTGATCTAATATTCCAAGAAAAAGAGCTGATCCAAGTTTAAGATGGCGATTCTCATACCATCCTTCGATTCCTTTGCCCGGATAATTCTTGAAACTTTCTACCTTCAATGGTGCATACTGATTATAAAAACCCGCTATTGCCCGACTCAAAGGATGGCTGGATTCATCGGCCAATGAATGCAATATCCCTTTTTCCCATTCTTCTAATTCATTTCCATGATAATCCAGCCCATTCAACTGATGATTGGTTAATGTCCCCGTTTTATCAAATACTATGTAATCAATCTTTGACATAGCCTCTACAACATTGTGATGACGGACATACATGCCATTCGCACTAAACATCCTAATTAATCTACCATAAGTAAATGTTGCCGTCAATAAAAGGGCACATGGACAAGCTATGATAAACATAGATGTCAATGCACTCCAAAGTATTTCAGGCCTATCTTGCATGATCCAATACGTCGCAACAAAGCCCGCCAAAACAAATAATATTACTGTAAAATATTTACTGAATAAATCAATATAAGAACGGCTTCCTGTTTTATCTTTAAAAGTATTCTTATTCCAAAGGTTTGTTAGATAACTCTGTGACACACTCTTTACTGCGACCAATTCTATCTTCTCACCTGTCTGCTTCCCGCCTGAATAGATCATTTCTCCTATCCCTACCTCGGCAGGAAGGCTTTCACCCGTCACAAAGCTATAATCAATGTAAGCTTTTCCCTTTGATAGAATACCATCTACAGGAACCAACTCATCTTGCCTGATAACCAATACATCTTCTGCTTCAACCTTCTCTATAGGCTTAACTATAATTTCACCTTCTATTTTTTGACGCACCGCAATAGGGAAAAAAGATTTAAAATCCCGGTCAAAAGAAAGTGACTTCGATACATTATCTTGCAATAAACGTCCCACTAACATGAAGAAAATAATCCCTGCCAGACTGTCAAAATATCCCTCACCACTTCCCCAAAACACTTCATATACACTACGGATAAAAGTAATGGCTATCGCCAATGCAATAGGGACATCAATATTTAAATATTTTTCTTTAAGGGAATTCCACGATGAAGAAAAAAATTCAAAACCGGAATAAAACACTACCGGTAAAGACAAAGCAAACATTCCATATCGCAAAGCTAAGGTTATAGGCTTTTCGATCTCTATGTCTCCCGCAAAATACTGTGGAAGACTCATCATCATAATATTGGAAAAACAAAATCCCGCAATACCCAGTTTATATATTTTTTTTCGATCTGCTTTCTTATAGGCGTCTTCTTCATTGCCTGACAGGCTAATATGAGGCTCGTAACCAATAGATGCTAATTCGGCAACTAATCCCGAAAGACTAATATTCCGATGATCATAGGCTATTAAGATTTCTTTCCTCACGAAGTCAACCCTTGAACTAATAACCGCACTATTTAGTTGATGAAAATTTTCAAGTAAATAAATACAGCTACTGCAATGCATTTGAGGAAGGTATAAACGCACATGTGACTGATCATCATTTTTAAACAATGTCAACTTTTGCTTTATATCTTCCTGATCAAGATAATCATATTTGCTTTGAGAAATGTTAGGACGTATTGTTAAACCAGGACGATCATTAAATGTATAATAATCACAAAATCCTTTTTCATTCAAAAGACCATAAACAACCTTGCATCCGTTGCAACAAAACCAAGACTCGTAAGCTGAAATAGAGCCATCACAATCATTGCCGCAATGAGAGCAAACTAATTTATTATTCAATCTTACATCAATCCCCATCGACATTAATTTTTACTGAAATAAGATTCATTGACTAATAATGAATATGTCGCTGGCATCAACCGGATGAGTAGATCGTACAATTTCTGTTTTTCAATCAAAAAGAGGCGATCAAAGGCATTACGAAGATCCCTAAGTATAGAATACTTATCAATAAAAAAGGGTTCGAGTGCATTTAAACAAAGTTGAATTTTTAAATCCTTATTCTTTATCAACCTCAATAACTCACCGATATTGGCAATTGGTTTTCTTCCTATATTTTTAAAAGTAATAAAAACTAATTTACGCTCTAATAGTACTAAACTATTAAACTCGTTTCTGATACGTTGCACAGCATACCGCTGTGTTTGTAACTCTTCTTCCGAATCCCTATCACAACATAACAATATAGCTGATTCCAAAGCATCTTCAACCGCAGGATATACCTCATTAACTAAAACATTACATTGTCTCTCTATACCAAATGCAATATTATCCATTATCCATAAAATATATCACAAAGATGCATTCCTCCCCTTTTAAAAAATATGACATATTCAAGGCTAAAATATGACAAATATCATATTTTATATTTTGTTACCAAAACAATGCATTTTATTATAATTTATTCAACACATAAAGCTATTAAATTAAATATTTCTTAATTGCCGAAATGCAATCTAAGCATTTTAACAAATTAATTTCTACAATTTAATTTATTCACCAATATATAAAGTATATTTCGAATTCAGCAGTGAAGGCTTTTTAAAAAACGTATAGTCCTGACTATGAAGTCGATATCGATATACAAGTCTTTTCAATGGCTTCATTATATCATTGATTACGAGTCGTAAATCGATTCTATATTTGTCAAATGAGGAATTAGGATGAATAATTCCTGATGAAATTTTTAGAAAAACAAATAATACAAGATATAAGCCCGAATTCACCAATATAGGTTTTGAAAAACCGTCTAATGCTGATTATGAGGGCAATCCCGATCCAGGAGTCGTTTCAATGATTTCAAAAATCATTGATTACGAATCCTTTATCGATTCAATATTTTCAAATGCTGAATATGGGATTAAAACAAAAAAAAGGAGCACAAGACTCCTTTTATTTTCAAAAAATGAAGAGAAACCCTTTTGCAAGGATTCCTCTTCCCCATATTTAACTAAGATCAAAACTTATTTGACCTTAATTAATTGTAGTGTCTTAATCTTATCAGAAGATATTAGACTAACTTGATAAAGTCCTGCGGTAAGTGTATTCGTTTCGAACAATTGAGAGTTAAATCCTTTTGTTGAAGTTAATTTTCTAGAAAGGACAACTTTTCCAAATTGATCACTAATATTGACAACAACGCCTTCAGATAATGCAGATTCAAATTCAAGATATACTTGAGAACTTGTTGGATTTGGTCTCAAGCTAATATCGGATATTGCATTTACCTGACCTATTGGCTTCAGTATATCTACTTGATCCGGATTCGTATCTACAATTGTAATACCCGGATTATCAAGGTTACAATCTACTTCAACGTAGCAAGTAGTCGTACAGCCATTGGCGTCAGTAACTGTAACTTTCAGATGAAGAGTCTTGAAGGATATTGATATCTGTACAGTAGGCGTATTTTGACCACCGATAATATGACACCATCCATTCAATATCTCCCAATAGTATGTATATGGAGCAGTTCCACCTGTAACATTCACAGTAAATAAGTTATTACTTGAATTACACAACACCTCGGTAGGCACTGATATATTGCAAGACATATTTGTCTGGAATGAGTGGTTGATTATCTGAGTATGACTTACTTCCTCTCCACATAAGTTGGTATAAGTGTAAGTTCTTTCTTCGATATATGAACCATCCGGAGCAGCCTGTCCATAATTGATAGTTGAGCTTAAGTCAACCTGTGTACAATTAAGTTCAGGTAAAACAGTTGGTATTGCAACAACCTGATTACAATAAACAGTAGTATCGGCGCCAATAAAGCTAAAATCAAATTGCTCTAATGCTTCCAATACGACTTTCAAATCAAGGTTGCTCGTATTGCCACACGCATCGGTTGCAGTCCACTTAAAGAAGTGCTCTTTTGTAACATAATCACCTTCGCAAGTTGTTTCACCTTCAGTTTCAGTAAATGTTGGAGTAATTATATTACCACATTCATCTGAAGCAATTACTGCTGCTGACTTATCAATCATATCAACAAAGTCATCAAAGTTGTCACACCCTGTATAAATAGTATTATCGACAATGTTAAATTGAGTCTGGAAGTCATAAGAGAAGGATAAGACCGGAGGAATATTATCTTCAATAATCACTTTCTGTACTTTATTAGTCACATTGCCACAGTAATCAGCTGCAGTATATGTAATGGTATAATAACTTGAACCATTACAATTAACTATATTGTGATCAACCACTGCAGATACCTGAGCAGGCTTATTGGTACAATAATCCACTGCAATAGCATTAGATTGACCTAAGTCTGTTTCACATATTGCATCAGCTACATAGATAACCGGACCTGTGGTATCAACCACATTAACTGTTCTTGTAAATGTACTTGTATTGCCACATGCATCGGTTGCGGTATATACTTCGTCCAA
>CAKUWM010000139.1 GCA_934699305.1 uncultured Saprospiraceae bacterium
GCTCTGATGTTATTCGAACATTAAAGCTTCCTTTAAATGGTTTCTCCGGCTTGAGTTTCATATCTTCACAATCAGATAAATATTCTTCTATGGACTCCATAAAATCTTGCTCTAAATCGGGTCCAGTTTCGCCTTCGTAGGATATTAAACTCTTGATTCCAAGTACCTTTCAATAGAATAATTTATCTTCTTTACTATACTCTATTGAGCCGGTGTATCCTTTATATTCCAGATTTTTCATAGCCCTAACTTTTCCTTTATTTCTTTTAATTGATATTGCTTCATGATATTGGTCGGGTGAGGTTTATGCATCCTTATTTGATCTCCGTTTTCCTTGATAAATTTAATTCTTGATCCCGATGTTTTACCTGACTTTATTTCTTTGTAGCCATACTCATTCAGAAGTTTCAACACTTCATCAAAATGAAAGTCATTTGGCATACTTAAAAACCTTTCCCTTAGTTTATCTTTTTATTGATTCTTCTGGAATAGATTCCCTCTATCTCATTCTTGAGTAATTCCGGATGCCCCGTGCCACCTTGCAGATCTTCCATCAGTTCGTCGAGCAACTGCTTTAGCTTCTTACTATTACTTTATCTCCAAATTTTTATGCCTCTCAATATCAGACAATGCTGTTTTCGTGAACTCCAAGATATATTTCATAACCCTAGCAGGTCACTGATTTCCTGTGCCGTTGTTACTCGCAAAACTTCTCCACTTTCACTCTCTTTCAAACTTCTTTTTAGCTTCGCTATCATAGCTGCATTAAAGTATTGGTCTTCCTGTTTGATGGGCGTCAAGGCATAAGACTTGTTTTTGCCTCTTTGCACTACGATCTGCTCCCCTTGATCAACCTTATCAAAGTACATGCTTTGGTTTTGTCTAAATTCTCGACTGCTTATAACTATCATTTTTATATTAATTCCGTGTACCAAAATGGTACAGCAATTTTTAAGCATTTTTTGTTCCATACTCAAACAATATACCTGAGAAATTCAAAAACTCTCTTGTCGATGTTATACAAGCTTATATCAGAGATTTTAGAAACAGACAGGCTTATGCAGGGTGATTATCCTTATTCGCTCTATAATAATCAACTAAATCTTTTGGATAATACTCGTTGTCTCGAAAACTACTATCATCTAAATCTAATATAGCTACAATAGCCGCGGATTCAAATGACCAGTAGCCATAGTAATATCTTGCTCTATCAATAGATGCTACATAATTGTGCCACGTCAAAAGTTTAGTGTTATTGTACCACCCTTCAAGATACTTCTTGATATCACTACTATTAATATCAGCATAATTACCTTTTTTATATAAATTACTAAATGGCTTATATGTGGTCTTTGTCCTCTCAATAGTCAAAGGACTCTTTGTATTACTCTCAATCAGATAAAGAATAAAACCATCCTTAATTTTACCTTTTTCAATTAAATATTTAAGCTCTCTAAATTCGCTTGGCTTCACGTTTATTAATATTGCAATAGATATCATCCAAACTAAATAACAATATTGATTTAACATATATTGATCCAGTACTTTGTTTCCTAATTTGAGTTTAACAACACTGTCTTCCCATCCATCTATTAAAAGAGTTAGGCTTTTATGATACTCTTTTGCTATTAAATCTAATGAAACTCCACCACTATACTTTGAAATTAAAATTTCAAATGAAAATAAAAAAATCTGATATTTAGCAAATGAAATTTTATCATTTGTAAGTTCTCCGCTATTAATTCTAAAAATAGACTCTCTAATTAAATCTTGTTTTTCTTCTATAAATAGCTCATAATAATTATTTCCCCTATCCTTAACTAACTTGTCTCTCATATATCTATGGAATAAATTCGCCAAAAGGTCCAGTTCCTCCACTTCCAGGGCCATTTGGTGTTAAATAGCCCGTACTACCTACATACTGATAAGATACAGCACCATCAGGACTAACTTTTGCAAGAATCCTTTTATAATTTTTTGTTTGAAGCAAATTTGCAATTGTTGCTTGATCTAAGTTTATGTTTGACCAATCACGTGAAGTTATCCAATCATCACTCATTTGCTTTGGCAATCCGGTTTTAGGATCTGCTGGATTCAATCCTGCTGACCCTGTATATTTCCCCTCAACAATAAAATATTGCCCGTCCTTTTCAACCACAATATCAATTCCATTATGCCCGGGTGAATCAATTCCATCTATCCTTGGTTGATATGAAGTATAGCCCTTTGCATTCAAATCTAAATCTGCTCCAATTTCACCAAAATTACCTTTTCTAGCATTGCTTGCATTTGCGATATCTGGAGCGTATTCATTGATTAATGAACGTTGATTAAGATTGGTAATATTCGTTCTGAAAGTTGGAGGCAAATCAAGTTTGTATAAATCCTCCCACGCCTTAACGCATCCCACCTTCTCCCCAAACAACGTCCTCAGCGCTTCACCGCCCTCACCTGCCAGATCTTTTTCCAGCTGGAAGAGGGTAGTTTCGTCCATACTCTTTAGTATGTCTGACAAATGTACTCTTTTTTCGGCATTTAATAAATTATCGGCGATATTTTGAATTCGTTGCAGTTCGGACCGGCGGATATGGGAATAGATGTCTGCTCCTTCAGCGTCTAATAAATGAAGATAGGTCAGCTTATCAGGCTCGGTAGCCTGATAAATTACACGTATTTGATTGCCGTGAAAGGCTTTGTTGATAGCTGCTTGATAGAAGTTTTCAGACAATTGGATGACCTGGTCAGGATCGATGCGCATCGCCGTTGAAAATGCTATCATCCTGAATGAGTTCCGGGCTTTGACCGGCAGGAATGTACTGTTAGCAAGGGCTATAAAAGTCGCACCGCGTGCAGATACAATCGCATTTTTGATAGGCGTGATGGACTCCCGGATTATCTTGACGCCGGCAGCGCCGACGGTGATTATAAACTTGCCCTATAAAATCAGTAAAGAGGGTTGAGATCAGGGTGGATATAAGTGCGATGATGTATTCTTCCTACGGCACCTTCCGATAATATGATGTCTCCCCCTATGAAAGGCTTGTTCATACCCTAAAGATCATCGGCGATTACCCAATTAACAAAATACATGACCTCCTTCCATTTAATTTCAGTAAGAATAGATGGTAGTTGGTCGGATGCTTACTACATAAAAAAATTCAGGATATCGAATAACTAGACGGCAATACCAGAGAGTATCTGTTTTTTCCTTATTGATAACGTCATCCAAAATCATAAAACTAAACTGGTGTTTAATTGATTAGATTGGTCGATTATCATTATTAAACGATATCAATAACCTGCTCTTTAAACCGTTTCTCAATTTCCTTATTCAAAAAGAAAATTTTTGCCAATATTTCCTTAAAATCATCTAATGATGTAGCTATTGGCGAATTGTACTCTACTTTATCTTCAAATTTTGGATCAATCAATTTTGATAAAGTTAGAAGATTTCCTTTATAATAATTGTTACTTTGTCCCTCCTTCCAAATCAAATATCCAAATCCAACAATTCCGTCTTTAAACCCAATAAAAAAACGAACTATGAATTCTCCAAGAGAAATCTCTTTCAAAAAAGCCCTATCTTTTGATAAATATTTAAAGTGAGAGTCAAAAGATTTAATAATAGGTTCTGCCTCTTTTCTATTTAGATTCACACGATTATCAAAGTCCTTATATCTATTACACAAATCTATATATTGGATATCTAGCTTAACATCCTTTAATATAAATAAAATAGTATCCTTCATCTTGTTATTCAACTAAGTAAATAATTTCTATATTAACCTTCTTTGATGTATTGAAATCGTTTAAAACATTTTGAAATTCTTCACTTGATTCAAAAAATGATTTGTTCGACTCGGGAATTTCTAGCTTATAGTCTCCATCCAATCTTGTCCCCGGTGGAAATTTACTTGAATTTAATTCAGCATTTTTCGAGTATTTGGTAATCAGCTCATTTAAATAACTTCTGAAAGTATTAGGTTGTATTTCACTTAGAGTAGTAGCCTTTCTTGAAATTATCTTACCAGGGTTTTCATTTGAAGGAGGGAGATATGTATCAAGTTGCTTTCCTTGTTTGCCATTTACTCCTTTTAAGACAATTTCTACATAATCGTCAGTATATTTCGCCCTTCCTTTAGCATTGAAATCATTCCCTCTTTTCCAAAAGGCACGAATTTCAGGCCATGTTCTTTTGCCAGTAATTTGAATTGCATCAATTGCGGCATCGGAATCTACCAATGCATCAATATTTTTTCTAACGCTTGGATCGACATCTTCATCAAGTAAATCCTCCCACGCCCTCACGAACTTCTTACCTTCCGCACTTTTTACATACGCTTTTTCAAAGTCCGTATGCCACTTTTCTGATGCGTGTACAGGCTGTAGTGCACTAAAAAGGAGCGCTATCAGTAGCGGTAGATATCGCAGATAGGTATGGAGCGTTTTTGCCATTGGCTAAAGATAGGATTATTTTTTTTTCAATTGTAGTCCTTCCCGACTATAAATGTCGGGGTTAATTAAATTTCAGTTGAAAAAAATTTAGCTATTTAGTTGAGGGTAATGTGTAGCTTAATTTTGATAAGATTTTATCCGCTTGATTTTATTGGTAATGGCTCTCTTTCGACCGGAATCAGTGGCTCACTTTGACCGGAATATTCATTACTCTAATGCTTTTAATATATAATACATGGATATAGGTGACAGAATCAAAGAACTTCGCAATGCTAAAAACATCACGCAAAGCGGACGGGCTGAGAAAATAGGACTTACCTATATTCAAATAGGCAGATATGAAAAAGGAAAATCTACACCTTCTGCAGATGTATTACAAAAACTTGCTGTAGCTCTTGATACTACTACTGACTTCCTTATGAACGGTGGAACTGAACAGGTCAATGCCCAACTCGCTGACAAAGACCTAATCCGGCACTTCAAAGAAATAGAACTACTGCCCGAAAAAGACAAAAGCATCGTCAAAGAGCTTATCGATGCTTTTATTACTAAAAAGAAGATTCAGGAATTGGCCGGGTAATCTTTCCTTTCCAATATATGCATTATTCCACTATTATCCCTTACATACAACTTACCTTTATAGTAATAGGGCATATTTAGTGGCTGCCTCATATCTACTTTATTTGCATCAACGTTTATCTCAATATATTCGTCTATTTTCTCATTGGCAATATTAAATCTACCTACAATTGGCTTACCAGATAACGTAAAAAATATTTCATTCCCTGTTATGCTTTGATTACCTAAGCTTATCCATTGCCTTTGATAAATTTCACCAAGTTCGACCTGTTTCTTTGACAAAATAGCTCCAGAAAAAGGATCAATGCTTAAATACATTTGCCCATTTAACCCATATAATCTTTTACTATCTGGACAATATGTAAATCGATCAAAATGTGCTACATCTGTTTTGTAAATCACTTCACCAGAATATTTATTGATTCCCCACAATTCATATCGCTTGTCTGTGGGATGCTCAGTACTAAAACTTTGCATTACTAAAAATATTTCGTTTGAAATATTCTTGTAAAAGCGTGGAACACTAAAGCCTAATAAGGGTAGCTCCCATATTTTATTTTTTTTATCAAGATTAACTGCATATAATATAGATTTTATTGGGTTTTCTAACAGTAAAAATTCATTTCTAAAGCAGTAAACTGGGTGGCTACCATCATCCCATCTATAAAACACCTCACATGTTGGTAAAATTAATAATTCTGATCTATTGATTTTAGGTTGCCGAGATATCGTACGACCCATGCATAAGTAATTATTTAATAAAGAGATATTTTCTTCTTCGGTTCTACATATTCTTATTAATGACTTACTATTTATTTCAAAAATTGATAACTCATTTTTATCCTTGAAATAAATATTCTCTTCGTTAATATAATAATACGCATTTCTAACGTTTATATCTGTTTTTTTAAATAAAATATCACAATTAATAGTATCCCTTATTACAATGCTCTCATCTGAAAAATATATAAGGTATCCTAGAGTAATCGCATCAGTCCAATGCTGATAAGAATAACTTATAAAACCATCGATATTTTTGAAAATCTCCCACATCATTTCACTTGAAAAATTAAAGTAAATTTAGTTTCTATTACGTTAACCAAATCTTGAATTGTCCCTTGTGGAACAAATTTGTTTATCACATCAGGCGTTAAATCCATACTTTCTAATGCTGAAAGCATCGCATCTTTGTCCGTTTGAGATATTCCATTAGGTAACTTACTACCATCAAAATACCATTTTATTTGATCAAGTGATGTAACATTTTTTAAATCCCTTGCCACTTGATTTGTGAAACTACTTGGCGGTAAGGTGCTAACTGATTTAAACTCAAATAAGTTTGAGCCAATACGTAAATCTACCCGACCTGAAATAACACCAATTTCAAATTCAAGTTTTTTACCAGCAAACTCACTAGTATTAGTTACTATATACTTTTGAATCCATCCGGCACCTTCAGCAAACCCTCCCCCCTTCTCTAAATCACTAAGTAATCGAGGAAAATTTTCAAATGTTGTCCCGGAATTCACTAGGGAGTTTAGACCATCTGTTAAAGCATCTAATGCCGCAGCCCCCGCACCTGCATTCCTATTTCCAGCTATCGCTCGTTTAACTAAAGTTTCATCTAGGCCCGAATTAATCAGCGCAGGATTTTCAAGTAAAGTAGATAATTTTTGTAGGCTAACAGGATTTTTTCTTAATGTAGAATAACCCGCTTCGTAAAGCCCCTCCCACGCCTTAACGCATCCCACCTTCTCCCCAAACAACGTCCTCAGCGCTTCACCGCCCTCACCTGCCAGATCTTTTTCCAGCTGGAAGAGGGTAGTTTCGTCCATACTCTTTAGTATGTCTGACAAATGTACTCTTTTTTCGGCATTTAATAAATTATCGGCGATATTTTGAATTCGTTGCAGTTCGGACCGGCGGATATGGGAATAGATGTCTGCTCCTTCAGCGTCTAATAAATGAAGATAGGTCAGCTTATCAGGCTCGGTAGCCTGATAAATTACACGTATTTGATTGCCGTGAAAGGCTTTGTTGATAGCTGCTTGATAGAAGTTTTCAGACAATTGGATGACCTGGTCAGGATCGATGCGCATCGCCGTTGAAAATGCTATCATCCTGAATGAGTTCCGGGCTTTGACCGGCAGGAATGTACTGTTAGCAAGGGCTATAAAAGTCGCACCGCGTGCAGATACAATCGCATTTTTGATAGGCGTGATGGACTCCCGGATTATCTTGACGCCGGCAGCGCCGACGGTGATTATAAACTTGCCCTATAAAATCAGTAAAGAGGGTTGAGATCAGGGTGGATATAAGTGCGATGATGTATTCTTCCTACGGCACCTTCCGATAATATGATGTCTCCC
>CAKUWM010000140.1 GCA_934699305.1 uncultured Saprospiraceae bacterium
GTTCCGATCCCCTAAGATTGCGTTGGAAACAAGCATTAATTTCGTACTCTCTCCAATCTTCCAATCAAATGTAAGGGAAGGTATGTAAATATCCGGATTGTAGTAGTTACGAGTCCGTGTAGCCTGGCGTGGATCCTCCGCAAACTGGCGGTCATTGAGCGCACCTGCTAAGTGGATGACGTAGTTGGAATGTGTAAATTCAGCCTTTAAGCTCATGCTTTCATTGATATCGTAATAGAGCGTCACTGCTTCCGCATTGTATTTAGAATCATTAAAATGTCGATATCCTTCCAGCGATTTTTTATTCATCCAAACAGAATAACGAAACTTACCGAGTGTGCCGCTCAACGAATTGTATGTGCTCAAAAGGCCATAAGATCCAACCGTATTAATTGATTCAAAGCCCAATTTCTGTGTAGATGGTGCTTTGGTAATATAATTAAGCATTCCTCCAAATTGACCACCATACTGTTGTGCGGATGTGCCACGTACTAATTCTATTCTTTCAACAGCCTCCATCGGTACATTGTAGTGGCTCGCCGGGTAACCATACATGTCCGTATTGGTGATGATGCCGTCTTTTCTAATGTTAAATTCCCATCCACGGTGCGGGTCGAGCCCACGAGCTGAAATATTGACTTGATTGCCGGTTCCATCCATATCATAGACAAAAATGCCCGGAATCTTAGCGAACAACTGACGGCAATATTTTTCTGCTAATCCATTATTTTGACCTGAAAGAAGCACAACTTCACTCTTCTTACCGGAAAAATTATAGGTACCTTGAATGTCATCTAAGCGGCGAATATCTCTAACCTGCCTTGATCCATCGATTATTACCGGGTGAAGCGTTTGAGTCTTAATTGTATCATCTGTTGATTGACCGTAAACGGTACTCAGGAAGGCAATCTGAAGAAAAATAAAACAAATATTCCTCATCTCTTTCTTTTTGATTTGACCTCAAAAGTAAGACTTAATATATGTCCATTTTGTCTCTTATATCAACTTTAATAACTTTTTAATCCATCTCCCCTTCGTATATCACTGGATATCATCTTAATATATATTATTTAATAATCATTAACACAATATTATCCGTTATCGAATTCGCTTTTTTTGCATTCAAAACCTTACTTCAACTTATCATTTGACTCAAGATCAAAATAATTTAAACGAACTTAAAAATGTACGACATTCCGTTAATATTAAAATATTTCTTATAACTACCAGGAATATTATTTTAGATTTGGCTAAAATAATTTAAGAAGAATATATACTACATTATTCCCTAATTTTTCTTTCGATATCTTCAATTATGTTTTCCACATCAACCATCAATTCTTCCGCATTAACACCGGCAGGAAGGCCAATATAAGAGGCCGCTTCAAGGCTATTGAGTACCTTGACAATCAATTCATTTTGTTCTGTATCAGAATTACTTTCACTCAACTTTTGGCCGACCAACCCAACATTAAATTGAGAAAGAGGTATATGTAACCATTCAATCAGTTTTGAAGACAATATATTGTTCAACAGTCGCATTGAGCCTTTTACGTCACCTTCCTTGTAAAGCTGACGAACATCCTCCATTTGTCTCATCGATGATTTACTCTGAATTATCGGAACACTATGAATGAGGATATTTTCTGCTTTTTCTACGTCAGGTGGGCTTACCTTCATTTCTTCTTCAACGGCGAGCTCAGACTTCTTTCCCTTTTTTCTAAAAGCTATCAATCCGATGAAACTCAGTAAAACAATCCCCGCGCCAACCATCAGATAAGGCTTATACTTAACATAAAATGGCATTTCTTTGACGACGTCAGCTAAAGGCGTTTCGCGGTCAGTTGGCTTTTCATTACCCTGACTAATTACAAGAGGAATAGGTTCAACAGAGATGGTTTTGTATCTATTCTGATTGGGATCAAAATACACAAAGTCCGGAATCTTTACTTCTAAGTGACCGGCTTTTTTGGGTGTCAGGTCAACAACATAAGTCTTGTAACCGACAAACTCTCCGGATCGCTCCTCCTCGTTATCTTCCAAGACTTCCGGCGGATAATAATCCACATTTTCGTCACTCTTCATAGCAGGAGCCTGAATAGTCTTCATATCGCCATTACCTGAAATTTTAAAAGTCAACATTGCTGCATCATCGGTTGTTAATTCATTCCGGTCGCTCGACACTTTATAGTCAAACTGACCCACAGCACCGAGGAAATTCTCCGGTTCAGGTTGAGGCAATGGTTTTACATGAAGTTCAATAGCATTGGTACGCACTTGTTTGGGCTTGGTTGAGGAGAAAAAACCAAAGCCATCATCTTCCATTGGAATGCCCAAAGTTATGACCGCCGGGTCGATTCTAAGCAATCCGCTTTGCTGGGGGAAGAGTGCCAGACGTCTCATGATCCTTCTCTGATAGGTGTAACCATTGATACTCTTTGTTTTTACACCTGCGTCATAATTTTTAAAAGGTTTGACAAAAGCGCCTGTATAATTGGATTCTGAATTAAAATTATATGTATTGACACTAATACGTGAGTATATTACATAATCCAAAACAACCTGCTGACCGGCGTATGGTTCATTTTGATCTACTTCCATTTGTACAAAAACCTCTTCTCCACTTTTAGCTTTATCTGCAATACCACTGGGCTTTGCAGACTTAACGACTTCCACCTGAATGGGAACAGATGTGTACTTCTTTCCATCTACAGTTACAGTAGCTGAACCAATGCTAAATATTCCAACTGACTTAGGTTGCAGAATATAGGTAAAGGTACATTTTCTGCTTACTTTGCCGTTATCATTGGCCGTTTGGGCCGAATAATTAGGCCCGCCTAAAACTGTAAAATCATTCAATACCGGCGGATGGATATCTTTCCCTATCCCATTTTCGATTTGAAAATTAAGCTCAAAATAT
This sequence comes from uncultured Saprospiraceae bacterium, assembly GCA_934699305.1. GTDB lineage: Bacteria > Bacteroidota > Bacteroidia > Chitinophagales > Saprospiraceae > Parvibacillus. Next base: position 2,921 of record CAKUWM010000140.1, read on the forward strand.
TCATCTAATGGAACTTGTCTGGACTCAGTTTCGGCAAAGAAACGGACATTTTGATTATAGCCTATCAATGGCCAAGCCAACAAAAAAAGGATGTAGGAGATGCGCAACATATAGTCAGGAAGTATTACAATTTTTCCGTTTTAAATGGATAGGTCTTCTTGGGTGGAGGTGGCGTCATTTCTCTTGGCTGAACTTCAAATCCGCCCAGATTGGGTGTTCCGAAAAAGAAATCATTCATATTACCCAAATCTCCCAACATATCGTCAAATCTATTCTTAAGGCTATTCTTATCCGCTTCTTCCTTTATACCTTTTGGGTTTGCTTTAACAAAGATGGTTATATCATTGGTATATAGCATGCCTTGCGACGTCTCAAAGCCGGCTTTGCCTATTTTTAGTGTACCTTTCTTGAGAGGCTGAAGCAAATAAGTATAGGTAGTCTTACGATTCTCTTCTCCATTAACAAAGGAGTATGAACTGGATGTATTGGGTCCACTCACCAACTCAAAGTCCTTGAAATCCGGCGCAGTAAACTTTCCGGAAACATTACTGGCTATAAATGAAACCCTGACCTGATTTCCAAGATAAACACTATCTCTACTGACTTGTACTTCAAGCATTTCATTCTGCCCTTTCAATGAATTGCCGCCCATTATAACCATCAACAATACAATTAAAGTATTTATTTTCATTTGGTTATCATTTAAGTTTTAAAAATAAAATTTCAATTAATTGAACCCTAATTCAGCAGTAAAGGTTTTGAAATATCGTCTAATGCAGAATTTGGGTTAAAGGAAAAATAACCATTCTGTTTGTGACATACAATTTCTAAATCTTCCTTTCTCATTCGATACATATTTTACAACGCAAAAATATGACGTAAATTGAAGAAGCAACTACAGATAACATTTAATTTACATGGCAAAAAAAGGGGATGACCCGTCACCCCCAAAATTATTCATTAAAATGGCAAATCATCCAATGGTTCGTCATATTTGGGCGACTCGATAGATTTTTCATCGTCTTTTGGGGCAAAATTGGAAGTTCCTGAACTTGAAGCTGAATCCAAGAAACGGAAATTATCCGCTTTGATTTCAGTCACATTCCGCTCCACACCTTGAGCATCCGTGTATTTACGATAGGTTATCTTCCCTTCTACATACACTTTACTCCCTTTTTTCAGGTATTTTTGAACTGTTTCTGCTGCTTTACCCCATACATTGATACGATGCCACTCAGTGATAGTCTGCTTTTGACCTGTTTTATCGATATAGCTTTCACTTGTTGCCAATGAAAATGAAGCAACAGAATTCGTTTCAAATTGACGAATCTCAGGATCTTGTCCTAAATTTCCTATTAAAATTACTTTGTTTACCATAAAATAGAGATTTGAATTTTAGTTAATCAATTATTTTTAAACAACTAAGGTACATCATTTTTCTAAATCTCACTTTATTTTTAGAAAAATGTTCCTTTTTTGCTTATATTTTTAGGTTGATGTATTTATACTTTTTGTTTTTCTTCCAATCCTTCCTTTATTGCTTTATATCCACCTGCGATCTCTTTAAAGTCGTGAATTCCACGCATTTTGAGGATTGAAGCCGCTATCATACTTCTGTATCCACCGGCACAATGCAAATAAAAGCTGTTACTTTGGCGTACATTTTGTGACCAATTGTTGATACTATCCAACACGAGATTAACGGCATCCGGGAAGTGCCCTGCTTGATATTCATTATCCGCTCTAACATCTATTACTCTCGTCTGATGTTGCGAATATTCAGATAAAAATTGTTCAGCCGAAATCCTGTTAACTGTATCTACTTCTTTTTCAGCATTGATCCAGGCATCTATACCTCCTTGGAGACAGCCCAATTGATGATCAAAGCCAACTCTACTCAAGCGAATCGATGTCTCCTCTTCTTTCCCCGGATATGTCACTATAAGCAATGGCGTCCGAGTATCTATCAGCATGGCTCCTACCCATGGCGCAAATTGTCCTTCTAATCCAATATTTATGGAGCGAGGCACAAATCCGCGTGCAAAGTCTCCCGAACTTCTAACATCCAATATCACTGCCTGCGTTTCTTCGGCAACCTTTTCAAATTGTGAAGGAGAAAGTCCTGTCATCCCTTTATTGATAACACTGCTAACTTGTTCATAACCAACTTTATTCATCCGTACATTATGACCAAAGTAACCCGGAGGTGGTGCCAATCCATCCAATACTTCCCGGATAAAAGTCTCTTTATCCGGCTGTCTGAGCGCATAGTTGGTAAGTTTCTGGTGCTCTAAGGTGTCGGAGGTCTCTTTCATCATATTCTTCCCACAAGCACTGCCGGCGCCATGTGCCGGATAAATAATGAGCTCATCCGGCAAAGTCATAATTTTATTCATCAGACTATCATACAAATGTCCTGCCAGTTGCTCTACAGTAAGTTCACCTGCTTTTTGCGCCAAGTCAGGCCGTCCCACGTCACCTAAAAACAAGGTGTCACCACTAAACAAGCAATAAGGTGCACCATCTTCATCATACAATAGATAACAAGCACTTTCCATAGTATGTCCGGGCGTATGGAGCATTTTTATCTTAATATTTCCAATAGAAAATATCTGTCCATCCTCGCCTATTAATGCCTCATAATCAGGCTGAGCACCAGGTCCAAAAACAATGGGAGCCCCCGTCTTCCGATGCAAATCCACATGTCCCGAAACAAAATCAGCATGAAAATGTGTTTCAAAAATATACTTTAAATGAACGCTATTTTCTTCTAATCGCATCAAATAAGGCTTAATATCCCTCAATGGATCAATAATTGCCGCCTCTCCTTTACTTTCAATATAATAAGCACCTTGTGCTAAACATCCTGTGTAAATTTGTTCTACCTTCATCTATGTTGTTTAAAAGTTATACGAAACTGATTTTTATTTTAGCCCAAAACTATCACGTATCCCCGAAAAGTCGGGATTTATAGATTTCATCTTCCTTTTCCGGACTTTTGTTAAACCCGCATTCAGCAGTAAAGGTTTTGAAAAACCGTATAGTGCTGACTTAGCTGGACGTCCCGATGCACGAAATCATTTCACTGCTTTTTTTTAAAAACCATTGATTACGAATCGTAAATCGATTCCGCATTAAAAAAATGCGGAACTTGGGATTAAATAAAATATTTCAAAAAAAGTTCTTTCCCTAATATGATTAATGCCATGATAAATATAAAGTAACCAAATAAAGGTTTCAACTTTTCATTAGGCATCTTACTTGCTATGGAACTTCCCATGATTATTCCACCAATGGCAATTATCGTAAAAGGAATCAACAGCTTCCATTCAATATTAACATTGTTGTGTAGGTCGCCCGTAAAGCCCATGAGTGATTTGACAGCAATAATGACAAGGCTCGAACCAATGGCCTTCTTCATCTCTACTTTACCCAAAAGCACTAATACCGGTATGATTAAAAATCCACCTCCGGCGCCCACAAGCCCTGTTAGCGCTCCTTCAAAAAATCCCGCCGTGGTCAATTTTAAAAAGTTGGTACCAGAATAGTCCGATTTCTGTACTTTTTTTCGTCTCGTCATGGCAAATGCCGCAGCCAACATAAAAAATGCAAAAATCAATAGGAAAAATTTGGGTTTCATAACTTCCAAAACAGTTCCTGCAAATACCGGATTGGGAATATTGGGTACAATCAATGTCCTCGTTATAAACACTGATGTTATAGATGGAATGCCAAAGAAAAATACTGCCTTCCAGTTGATATTCCCTCGCCTGATATGTGACAATGATCCGGACAAGCTGGTCGTTCCTACAACAAACAAGGAATAACCGGTCGCAACAACCGGATTGACACCAAACAAATACACCAAAATAGGAACCGAAAATATAGAGCCACCTCCACCTATTGCCCCCAATGAAATGCCCATTAATAAGGCGCCGATATATCCCAATATTTCAAATATCATAATCGCTTAAAGTAAGGACTAAGTCGGTATCTGTCCTCTTGATATTCTACCCGCAATCGCTCCATTTCTTGCACTATCTTTTCATATCCATACTCCCTTCCCCATTCTATCAGGCCTTTCGGATAATTTGTCCCCAATTGCATCGCCTTTTCCACGTCTTCTACAGTGCAAATACCCATATATACAGCATCGGCAGCTTCATTGACCAACATGGAAAATATGCGATTAAATATCTCTTCATCTGACATTGTTGTATGTATATTGCGCATGGTCACTGTACCTTCCGGATAATTGTAAAATCCCTTTCCCGACTTCCTACCCAACCATCCGGCATCTAATAAGGACTTTTGCGTCAATGACGGCTTATATCGAGGGTCTTGAAACATAGAATTATAGACTGATTCTGTGACCCGATAATTGACATCATGTCCAATAAAGTCCATCAACTCAAAAGGCCCCATATTAAAACCTCCTATGACCTTCATAGCCCTGTCAATATCACTACATCCCGCAA
>CAKUWM010000141.1 GCA_934699305.1 uncultured Saprospiraceae bacterium
CCCAATCCATCCAATTGCTTTAAACCACCATATCTCGAGCCCATGCCCGCTGCTAAAATAAGAAGAGTCTTTTTATTCATTACACATTTATCTAATATATAAAAATATAGTTATTTTACTTTTAAACTGCTATTAGATACTAAGCAGGTTTTTAAACTTAGATTTCTTTTTCACCTCTCCTGTTCGAGATTTTTTATTCTCTTCATAGTCGGTATAATTACCTTCGAAGAAATATACGCCTTCATCTTCAAAAGAAATAATATGTGTCGCCAGACGGTCGATAAACCAACGGTCGTGCGAAATAACTAATACACAACCTGCATAATTCTCGATGGCTTCCTCCAGGGCTCTCAGGGTATTTACATCAATATCATTGGTCGGCTCGTCAAGTAAGATAACATTCCCTCCGTCCTTGAGCGCCATAGCAAGGTGAAGACGATTGCGCTCTCCTCCTGACAACATCCCGACCTTCTTACTTTGGTCAGTACCACTGAAGTTGAATTTGCTAATATATGCCCGAGAATTGACGGTCATACCGTTCACAATGAGGTTATCCAATCCATTGGATATAGCTTCATACACGCTCTTTTCGGGCACAAGGTCTTCGTGGGATTGGTCAACATAGGCAATTTTAACGGATTCGCCGATGATGATATCACCAGAATCCGGCTTTTCTTGCCCGGTAATCATACGGAACAAAGTTGATTTTCCAACGCCATTAGGACCTATGATGCCAACGATAGCATTTCGAGGTATTTTTATGGTCAAATCTTTATACAACACTCTATCGCCATACGACTTCGTAATATTCTCTATGTCTATCACCTGATCGCCAAGGCGTGGTCCGGGAGGAATAAATAATTCCAATCGAGCTTCTTTCTCAACGGCATTTTCTTCAGCGAGTTTTTCATAAGCGGTTAGACGAGCCTTGGACTTGGCATGGCGTGCTTTTGGCGCCATTCTGGTCCATTCCAACTCCCTTTTTAGGATTTTCTGGCGCTTAGATTCTGCTTTTTCTTCCTGAGCCAGCCTATTGGTTTTTTGTTCCAGCCAAGAACTATAGTTGCCTTCCCAAGGAATACCCTCGCCACGATCTAATTCAAGGATCCATCCTGCGACATTATCAAGAAAATAACGGTCGTGGGTAACGGCGATGACTGTCCCCGGGAAATTATGCAAATATTGTTCTAACCAGTCCACAGATTCCGCATCTAAATGGTTGGTAGGTTCATCTAAAAGCAGGATATCCGGTTCGCTCAATAATAGTCGGCATAATGCCACTCTACGGCGCTCTCCCCCGGATAGTACATTGATTCTTGCATCCGGTGCCGGTAAGCGCAGGGCATCCATCGCCATTTCAAGCTTGTATTCGAGATTCCAAGCGTCCTTTTGTTCCAACTTATCGGTAAGTTCCCCTTGCTTTTCGATGAGCTTATTCATCTCATCATCAGATAGCTCTTCGGCAAAGCGAGCATTTACATCCTCATATTCTTTGAGCAAATCAACGACTTCCTGAACACCTTCCTTTACGATATCCAACACTGTTTTGTCGGGATCGAGTGTGGGTTCCTGTTCCAGATACCCGATTTTATAATTTTTATCAAAGACTATCTTACCGTTATAATTAGGGTCTATGCCTGCAATAATTTTAAGGAGTGTTGATTTACCGGCTCCATTTAATCCCAAAACACCGATCTTGGCACCGTAAAAAAAGGACAAGTAAATGTTATTCAGTATAGCTTTATTAGGTGGAATAATCTTACTCACACCCGTCATCGAAAAAATTACTTTATTATCAGACATTTAGTTTATATTAAAATTTGTGCAAAAGTACCTAAATTATTAGGATTTAAATCATTGCTTCCCATTTTTCCATTTCTGCATCCAAGAGAGCTTGAGAGGAATTATATTCAGCCGAAACTCTTTCATAATCCGGGGAATTATAGAAGTCATCTGACATCATTTTATCGTGCAAAGTTTTTATCTTTCTTTCCAATTCCTGAATCTTCTTTTCAGTCTTTTCAAGATCTTTTTGCTGTTGAGTATCCATTACCTTTGGTGTCTTAACAGCAACACTCGGTACAACCTTTTGTGTTGCTTCAACCTCCCTGAAAGTATCCATTTTACGCCTTTCAAGAAAATAGTTGATATCTCCTAAATATTCCTTTATAGTGTTATCCCTAAATTCAATGGTTTTCTCTGTCAAATTCTCCAAAAAAGAACGGTCGTGAGATATAACGAGTAAAGTACCATCATATTCCATGATAGCCTTTTTCAGCACTTCTTTTGCTTTAAGGTCAAGGTGGTTGGTAGGTTCATCGAGCACCAACAAATTGATTGGATGAAGCAAAAGCAATGCCAATGCCAATCTTCCCCGTTCACCTCCGGACAAAACCGATATTTTTTTATCCACGTCTTCACCTGTAAACATGAGTGAACCCAATATATTTCGAAGCTTAGTACGCATCTCGGGTGGAGATTCATTTTCCATTGTCTCCAACAATGTTTTGTCTCCTTCCAACACTTCTGTTTGATTCTGGGCATAATATCCCAAAAATGTATTGGGACCCATGACGACCGTACCCTGATCCGCTTTTTCTTTACCAATGAGTATTTTAGCGAGGGTGGACTTTCCCATTCCATTTTGTCCGACAAAAGCCACTCGCTCTCCCCTGGTAAGTTTAAAATCGACCCCTTTAAAAACATTGATTCCATTATACGACTTTTCAACATCTTTGGCTTCAAGCAACACTTCAGAGGATCTCAAAGCCGGAGGAAAACTCAGCCTAATTGCCGAAGTATCTTCATCTTCTAATTCAATTCGATCTATTTTATCCAATTGCTTTTGCATAGATTGAGCCATCGACGTCTTGGTTGCCTTAGCCATAAATCGAGCTATAGTCTTTTCTTTCTGGGCAATCAATTTTTGTTGATTCTCATAGGCTGCAACCATCATTGTACGGCGTTCTACCCGCTGAGTCAAGTAATTGGAGTAATTAGCCTGATAATCGTATATCCGTCCCAGTTCTATCTCAATCGTTCTTTTCGTGATTTTATCCAGGAAGATTTTATCGTGCGAGATCATGACCACAGCACCTTTATAATCCGCTAAAAAGTCTTCCAACCATATAATAGACTCTATATCTAAGTGGTTGGTCGGTTCGTCTAACAACAAATAATCCGGCTTTGTAAGCAACATTTTTGCCAACTCAACACGCATCTGCCATCCTCCGGAAAGTTCTTTTACTTTTTTCCCAAATTCACCCGGATTAAACCCCAGCCCTTTAAGAATCTTTTCAGTATTAGCTTCTTTCTGATTGCCACCCCGATATTCATACTGTTCTGTTAAGTGGGTAAGGTTGTCAATCAAGTTGGCATAAGAGTCAGACTCATAATCCTCCCGAACAGAAAGGTCGTGCTCCGCTTTTGTAATAAGTCTTTCAATCTCATTGAGCTCTGTAAAAGCCAGCATGGCTTCATCGATAACCGTGTTGTTACCGCTAATTTCAATGTCTTGATGGAGATAAGCCACGGATTCACTTTTGGGCTTATCAATTACACCTTCATAACGGGTGATTTCACCGGCTAAAATTTTTAAGAGGGTTGACTTGCCTGCACCATTCCGACCGGTAAGTCCAATTTTTTCCCCGATATTAATGGTTGTTGAAATAGAATCGAAAAGTATTCGGTCGCCGTATTGAATGTATAAGTTACTGATTGATATCATGGTATATAAAAAAGGAGCAATTAAATGAGGTGCAAAGTAAAGGAAAAATTTTCACTTAAAACGAAGGGAAAACAAATAAACCCTAATTACACAATAGAATCCTTTAATAGATTTTAAAATGATATTACAGGTATGATAAAATTGTTTCAAAATATTCATGTTTCGGTGCTTTTCCTTTATCCTGTTCTATTTGGATAAAAAAGCTTCCGATATCGAGTTCGAGTTATACTAAAGCCTAATTCATATAATAGTTAACTCATCTTTTTCAATATTGATTCCAGCAATTTTTTTATTGTAATAAGCATCTCTTCACTTACAGTAATATTATTTCAGTAATTATTGCTATAATTAGAATTTGTAAATTGATTAAATGAGTTGCTTGTTGATTTTTCATCTAACAATTTTTCAGGATCGATTTCTAAGCGCTCACTTAATTTTAATAGCTCTGAAACCTTCATATCACGTGTTCCGTTTTCTATTTTTAAATAGGTCCTATAGTCAACTTGAATGACTTCTGCCAAAGATTCCGGTGATAGGTTCTTTGCTTCTCTATAAAATTTTAGTAATTGCCCAGAAATCATATAATATTTGATTTTTAAATATATTGTAAGTTTATCTATTTACAAAACTAAATAATTTTTTACAAAAATGGTTGAAGTTTTGTAGGTATTTTACATAATAGTCACTTTAACTTTACATTGACAATTTTGTCACCTAACCCATAATTATTTTATTATGAATAAATCATTATCGATTAAGTACCTATTGTACATTGGTATCTTAGTTTTACCGAATGCGATTTTGTCGCAGAATCAACCTCTTGCAGGTGTGCCTGTTCTTACAAGCTACAATAGCTCGCGACATCTTACTGAAACCACTTATTCTTTACCTACCGGAATGACTTATGATAGTCTGGATCTTACAGATATTTATTATCTAGAGCCTACTATTGAAGACTGGACGTTACTCTATGGAAAAGATGCCACCGGTACTGATTATTTTATTTCTCAGAATAGGTCAATTCTTGATGACAATGCTAGTCTGGGCTATAAGATAAGTCATCTCGTTACCCATGATAGTATTACTGAAATTTATGACATGTACAACAATTTAATAAGGAGAAGTTATCAGGCTATTTCATCAGTACCTGTTCCGGATACCGATACAAGTGGAGAATGGCAACAAGTCATTCAACTTAATCCGGGTGTGATTAAGTATATATATGGTACTTATGAAATGACACAGGATATTAATACGGGGAATGTTTTTATTAAAAGGATAGATTCTAAAGGTAGAGAAATCCGGATTTTTGAACAGCATAATGTATCAAATCAAGAAATTACAACTTTGAATTACCGTCTAACCACTATTCCAACATTTACGCCGACCGGACTATGTGTCACAAAGTTAATTTCAGAAATTGTCACAGAAAGAATTCAGGTAAATCCTCAAAATCGAATGGAGAACAATAAATTTCGTCCAAAATTATTCCTATCCATTTTCCCTAATCCGACACAATCTTTTATCACGGTTTCCTTATCATCAAACATAGAGTTGCCTTGCTATTATTCAATCATTGATTTGAGAGGACAGATAATAGTCAACCTTTCTGAAATGAATCAAAAAGAAAAAAATGTTGATATTTCTAATTTGCCTCACGGGATATATATATTGCAAGTGAGCACCCAAGCAGGAATTATCACTGAAAAATTTATAAAACAATAAAATTTTAAATCATGAAAAAAAATTTAGTTATATTAGCATGTCTAATTTTTATTACAATGAATTTATTCTCCCAATCTGATGGATATTGCCCTCCGGATACGAATAATAAAGTAGTTAAGAAGCCCTTTCTTAGTCTTCAACAAGCAGTACGCCCATTACAAGAACCCATCAATACAAATCCATATACTTTTTCTTCTGATTCTTTCAGAATGGTTTTCTGGGTACATGGTATGAATGGATCGAGTAGTTCATGGATAAGAGCAGCTACTGCAAGCTCTTCACACTTGATAGGAGGAGATATACCGGGTTTCTCACCAAGGAAGATATATTCATATTTGCCCGATTATTCTAATAATCAATATGACTTGACCAGTGCTGCTTTGGTTTTAAAATCGCAGTTGAATAAAAATCAAAATTTACCTGCTAACTATCCTGACTCAGCAAGTATGATTATTGCACACAGTCAAGGGGGTATAGTCACCAGAGCTATGCTTTATACTGATTCATTGAATCATCAGAAGTATAAAATTGGAGGATTCGCGACCTTTGGGTCCCCCCACCGAGGTGCTGTTGGCCTTACGGGTAATAATCGGATACTATCATACAATTTTTTTGAAACAGCAGCGAATGACCTTTCTGAGGCTTATATCACTGAATATGCAGTTAACCTAAAGCGCCCAGTTGATAAACTTAACCATAGCTTTTTTGGCCACTTATTTAATCTTAATATCCAACTACCTGATGCGGATACGATTAGAAATATCCTAAGAAAGCAATTTTTATATAATCCTGTTACGGATGAAAATGGCTTTCTCCTTAGTCTCATCAGAGGCTTCGTTGAATCCGGCATAATTGATGAATTAGCTGTGGGAAATAATAGCCTTAATTTAATTAATGCCACCCAACCGGATATGAAGCAATTGGATGGAGCAGTGGCTTTCTATGGTGTAAAAAAACCATTTAAGCATCAATATACAGATGGTCGAACCGCATTGTTGGTTGAACCACTCTGGGCACTGTTCCATTATGCTCTAAATGACCCCAATGACGAATATTATTTTGCTGCCAATAATGATTGGAAACTAGCAGAAAAAGCAAGAGAAGCACAACTTGATTATTTAGAAGTAATTCATGAACACAATACTGTGATAGATACTTTAAGATCATATTGGTCAATTCCCCCTTGGGGTAACTGTGATCCTGCTTTTCTTGTGTTTCTTAGTCAATTTGAAGTCTCACGGCATTTTACTATGAATGTATGTAAACCAAGGAAAAGATGGGAAAAAATACATGATTTGGAGGATATCAGGGAAGCATATTATGTAGGGTATTATTGGTGGGATAAGGCTAATCTTTTATGGGCGACAGCCATGGGAGCCAGATCTAAATCAATGGTCAACGAACGGGTATGTAAGTGTAGAGTTCATAATATTCTTTTCGATAAAGAGTATAATTTCAGCTATATACCCGAAATAAATGAAGCCTGTGGTGATAATATCCTTTCGAATCTCATGCCTATACCTGATTGGACAAAATGGGAGATATTAGGTGGATGGGATGAGAATATAGAGGGAATTACGCACATTATTGACAAACCCTACGATGGCGCCGCCCTTGCCGAGTCCACCGCTGACCTGCCCTTCAGAACCAGTGATATGAAGTATTTAGGAACAGATGTATCACTAATGGATGGCTCCGGTCACATGCAGATGCGCAATGACGATAATCTGAAGAATTGCCTAAATCACCTGTTCAATGGGGATGTGGGGAGATTTTTCAAAACAAAAAAACTCGATGAATGAAAACTATATATTTATTAATGACTCTATGGATAGCATGGGGCTGCACGAAGCAGCCCATGCCATCTCCCTGCCTTTACCCGGATTGCAGAGATAC
>CAKUWM010000142.1 GCA_934699305.1 uncultured Saprospiraceae bacterium
CAATAAGTCCTGTCAGATATCTTAAAGATGGTGAGATTGAAAATATGCGGAGTAAGGCGACCCTTATTCTGGCAGTTGAAGAGTTGTGTCGGGCTTTCCCGAAGAATGTTAAGTACTTTCCGTCTTATGAGATTTTTATGGATGAATTGAGGGATTACAGGTATTATGGTCGGGATATGGTTCATCCTAATGATATTGGTATAGAATATGTATGGGAACGATTGAGGGAAACTTATTTTTCTCAGGAGCAACGATCTATACTATTTGAAGCCGAAAGTATATTTCGATTGAAAAATCATCGGGTTTTATTTCCTGAGGCTGAAAGTACGTTGGACTTTGAAGTGAAAAGAGATGCCCGGATAACTGAATTTAAAGCTAAATATCCCTATTTGAATATTTGAAAACAACCCGGAAAGATGATAAACAGTCTTAAATGTTGAATATTAATACATTATATTGGGGATGGTCAATGGTTTGATATATTATGCAGGCAGATATAGAAGGGCAAAGTCGATTGTCTCCATTTAATCCACATTCTTCAATAGACAGATGTGGAATCGATTTACGGCTCGTAATCAATGTTTTATACGAAGCCATTGAAACGATTAATGTATCGGGATTTCCCTCATAATCAACATTATATAGTTTTTCAAGACCTATACTGCTGTATGGAGGTAAAAATAAACTTACCCTAAATTCCACTTAAAAGAAGAATAAGTACTTTAATCATTTGGAAAATTAAACCTTGTTTTATTATCTTTGACGCAATTAAACAATAAAAGATGAGTCAGGAAGAAAACAAGACGAATACTAAGACCCAATGGATTATTTTCACGGTATCGACTATTGCCTTGATTGCCATGTTAATATACCTACCTACATTCTTTTGGGTAGCATTGCCCTTTCAATTGACTTCATTTGTATATGCAATGAATTGGGTATAACTAATAATGTATATTGTTAAGGAATAAAATTAGGGAAGTCAATATGGCTTCCTTTTTTTATATCGTAATGTTTTGTACTCCGATGTAGTTTTCCGGAAGGAGGATGCGGCGTTTTATTTCCTGATAGATTTCTTCATTATTTTCAAAATCGGACTCGTTGAGGTTTAAAATAAGTGCCGGAAAACTAGTCTGCGTATTAAGAAAAGACAAATATGCCTGAGAAATGGAGGATAGATATTCAGCTTCAATATTTTGTTCAAATGAGCGATTTCTTTTGCGTATATTGTTGAGGAGGGCTTCAACCGGTCGATGAAGATAAACAACCAATTCGGGTTGAATCAATTGATTGTTGAGTTGGTGATACAATTTATAAAATAAAGAATATTCTCGATCATCCAGATTCTCACGAGCGAAGAGAACGGTCTTTTGAAAGAAGTAGTCGGCAATGACCGTTTCGTGAAACAAGTTGCTGACGCTCAATTCAAGTTGCATTTGTTTATGTCGTTCAGTCAAAAAGAATACTTCTACCGGAAATGCATAACGTTCTTTATTTTCATAAAATGCCGCCAGAAATGGGTTTTCAGCGAATTGTTCAAGTAGAGTTAGGGCATTGAATTCCTGTGCAAGCATTTTAGTCAGTGTCGTCTTACCACTTCCTATATTGCCTTCAATGCAAAAATATTTGTAAGGGAGTATATTTTTCATTCCAAAATCCTTACTTCATTGGTGTCTTTGCATTCGTCATACAATTCCCAAACTGATTTGTTGAGTATAGGATGAATCATGTCAGGTACTATGTCCAAAAGTGGTGTTAATACGAAGTTTCTTAAATGTAACCTTGGATGCGGGATTGTCAATTCATCATCTGCAAGTATTAAATCATCATAAAATAAAATGTCGATATCGATGGTTCTATCCTCAGTAATGCCTTTATTCCGTATTCTTCCATGGCTTTGCTCAAGATGGTTTATTTTTTCTAATAAGTCCGAAGGAGAAAGGTCGGCATTGAAAGAGATGGCCATATTTATAAATTCGTTCCGGGATTTAAACCCGTTAGGCTCTGTTTCATAAAAAAGGGAAGAAGCCATTGTGCCTTTGATCGCCCAACCGGAAATTGTTTTCACGGCTTGCTGTAGGTGATTAATTCGGGGTTCGATATTACTACCCAGCGATAAAACTATTTTGGCCACTTATTTTGGAATTTTAAGCACAAATAGAAGTAAAAATGTCGAAAAAATGAAATTTTAACGTTATTAGATATTCGGAAATTTAATGATGGATGTAAAAAGATCTGATTTACAGCGATTGAATGTAAGAGTAGAAGCTGAATTGTATAAATGTAATTTGCAAAAGCGTGTTGTAAATCGAATTCATTTTTCTGGTTGGATTAATAGGACAGGCAAACCCACATTCCGCATAGGACAAATGCAGAATTGATGTACGAATCATAATTAATGGTTTAATGAAGCCTTTTAAACGATTCGTACCACGGGACGTCCCTCATAATCAACATTCTGAGGCCCAGGAAAGCCTCGATTGCTGAATTCGGTTTAAAAACAGTAGATTTGGACATTTTTATCATTATTTTTGCCAATAGCTGAAATTAAAAGGATTGTTTTATAGCAACATGAATTATACAAAGGCAATTTTTATACGAGAATTTGAAATGCTCTTACTGAATTTGTTTGGTAAGGGAAGAATCAATGGCACGGTGCATACCTGTGTTGGTCAAGAGACTATACCATTGGCGATAGCGGAATGTATTGAAGATGGAGACCGTATCTTTTCAAATCATCGTGGACATGGACATTTTCTTGCTTTTGGAGGCGATGCAAAGGCATTATTGGCGGAAATGCTGGGTAAGAAGAGTGGTGTGAGCGGAGGCATAGGTGGAAGTCAACATCTTTATAATGAGAATTTTATTAGTAATGGAATTCAGGCTGGGCTAACGCCGGCAGCGGTCGGTTATGCTAAGGTCAATGCCTTGAAGAATAATAACCATATTGCTGTCGTATTTGTAGGTGATGGTACTATGGGTGAAGGATTGTTGTACGAAGCTCTCAATCTGGCATCTATTTTTCAAGCACCGGTTTTGTTTGTTATGGAAAATAATGGATATGCCCAATCCACACCTTTTGCACTGATGCATAAAGGCAATATCAAAGATCGGGTTAATGGCTTTGGAATTCAATATTTAGCCACGACAATATGGGATGAAAGTTTTGAAGAAGTTGTAAATGAGGCTGTTAGTTTGACACGCTCCGGTAGGCCGGTTTTTGTTGAAATAGAGTGTTACCGGCTTAATTCTCATTCAAAGGGTGATGATAATAGGGATGAAAACGAAATAGAAATTTTTCGACAGAAAGATCCGATTAATCAGTTCAAGCAAAAGAACCCAATGTTGGCTAAACAATTGGAACGAGAAGCTTTGGATGTTCTTCAACATATATTAAAAGATGTAGATGAAGAGGCCACCTTAAAGTCGGTTCAGCAACATCAGTATGTGTATAGCAAGGAGGTTGATTGGCGGGTTGTTCATAGGGCAGAACCCCAAAGGATGAACAAACTAATATATGAGGGGCTTAAGTTGTATTTATCACAAGAAAATTCAATATTCCTGGGTGAAGATATTGCCAATACAACAACTAAGACTCCCGGGGAATATGGCGGAGCATTTAAGGTGTCCGGCGACTTGAGTGATTTATATGAGGGAAGGGTGTTTAATACACCTATTGCTGAAGCATCCATAATTGGATTTGCAGTGGGTGCCGCATTAAATGGGTATCGACCTGTTGTAGAAGTGATGTTTGGCGACTTTTTAAGTTTGGGCTTTGACCAAATATTACAACAAGTTTCAAAAATTCCCGAAATGTATGGTCGAAAAATCAATTTACCCCTGATTATTAGAACTCCAATGGGCGGTAGACGCGGATATGGACCTACACATTCTCAGAATATTGAAAAGCATTTTCTGTTTTTACCCAATATAAGGATGATGGCATTAAATTCGTATATCAATCCTTTGAATATATATAAGGCATTAAAGGATAGCAATTTCGAACCTACAATCATCATTGAAGACAAAATCGGTTATACCAAAAACTTATGTGAAATAGGAATAAGAGGCTACGAAGTAATGATAAGCAGTGGTGATTTCCCTACCTTGTTATTCAAGCCTACTGGGATTCAAGCCAATCTGACTATATTTTGTTATGGTGGTATGTTGGATGAGGTATTGGTGGCGATGCCGACCTTGCTGGAAGAAGAAGCATATCCCCATATTGTCTGTCCACTGGAGATATCCCCATTTAATATTTATCCGTTATTGGAGAGTATCCGTATGACGAAGCGCTTATTCATTATTGAAGAAGGGTCAAAATATGGATCTTTGTCGGCTGAAATTTTGAGTTATCTTTTGACAAATAATATTGAAATCGAAAAGGTGAGCCGATTTTCCAATGAAAGCATTATTCCTTGTGCTAAAGAGGCAGAAATCAATGTAATACCCAACCATACCACCATTGTTTCTAATGTATTAAAATTTTTATATGATTAAATATCGAATTGAACGAATCAATGTGAGTGACGACCATTACATTCTCACTATGTTGCATGTTTCAGATGGCAGCTATGTCAAAAAGGGCGATATCCTATTTTCTTATGAGTCGTCCAAAGCTGATCGGGACGTTGAAGCAGAGGAGGCAGGATACGTGTTTTATAATCCTGAGGTGAACCATAATGGTCGGTATGATATCAATTGTGTTGTTGCCATTGTGACATCTATTGCTGAAAGACCAAATGAAGTAGATGCCTTTGAATTGGACCAGGCTCAAAAAGGCAATATTCAAGGAGATTTCGGAGAAAAAGTAGTGTCTAAGAAGGCTAAAATATTGATTGATCAACACGGCATTGATCTATCCAAGCTCAATCATGAAATTATCAATGAGGAGATCGTTTTGAATTATCTGAAGGGAGAGAAAGTTGAACCTACTTTTCAGGATATGGCATTCTATTTCAATCGCGATATTCATACAAAGCCGAAATTGGCGATAATTGGGGCTGGAAAGGCAGCACTCCAACTGTTGGATGCAGTATTTGCGACTCAAAAGCATGAACCGGTGGTGTTTTATGATGTTAACCCTCAAATGGCAGGTGGGACGCTGTGGAATTGCCCTATAAAAACTTTAAGTATGGATGAAATGCTCCTCGATTTTCAATCCGGGGTTTTTCATGAGATAATCATTTCCTTTTCCGGAAATATAAAGGAAAGGCGTAGGTGGTTTGAGGCTTTGCAGCAGCACCGGATTCCGATTGCTAATATCATTCATCCTACGGCATATATAGGCTTAGGTGCTGAAATAGGCATAGGGAATTTGCTTTTTGCTTTTACCAGAATAGGACCATTTGCAAGGATAGGTGACAACAATGTTTTGTCATCTTATTGTAGCATTGAGCATCATAATAAATTGGGAAGTCACAACACATTTGGCCCATCGGTGATAGCTTCCGGAAGTTGTACGTTTGGCGATGGTATCAAATTTGGAACGGGAATATTTATTGAGCCCAATATATCCATTGGTGATGGATGCATTATTTCTTCGGGATGTATCGTTCAGAATATTGTTCCTGCGCATAATGTGCTTCGAAATAAGAATGAATACGAGATCAAACCATTGCAAAGGAGTTGAAAAGAGAAGGATTAAGTCATTTGCGATAAGAGACATTAGAGTAAGAAAGAATATTATAGAAAAGGTGTTTTATTCATAACCTTTGATTGTATGCAAAGCTAATAATATCAAGGATTCTGGACGATTTTGCCATTATTTTTGTCTATTAACCCTAATGCTAATAGCGTAGAAAACCCACCATTCTATTTAATTTTTATAAATTTAAAGTCTAAAATTTTTGAGCTCGATGGGAAAATATAAGATAAAAGATTTAAGTCACTATTTCAAGCAATATAAGAAGTCAGTAAAAGATCCTAAACAATTTTGGGAAAAGATAGCCTCTCATGAATTTGAATGGAATCAACGGTGGAGTAGTGTTTTGGAATATGACATGAAGGATGCTCATTTTGAGTGGTTTAAAGATGCAAAGCTGAATATTACAATCAATTGTATTGACCGTCATCTACCTGAAAGAGGTGATCAGGTAGCTATTATTTTTGAGCCGAATGATATTCAGGAACAAGCACAGCACATAACGTATAAGGAATTATATGCCCGAGTGTCTAAGATGGCCAATGTTCTAACAGAAATGGGAATAAAGAAAGGTGAAAAGGTGTGTATATATCTTCCGATGATACCCGAATTGGTCATTTCCTTATTGGCATGTGCGAGGATAGGAGCAGTGCATTCTGTTGTTTTTGCGGGTTTTTCGGCTGTGGCATTACATACTCGTATCAATGATAGTGATTGTAAGATGCTGATAACGGCGGATGGTGCATATCGGGGGGCCAAGGTAATTGATTTAAAAGGCATAGCAGATGAGGCCTTAAAGAGTTGCCCCGGCATCAAAGATGTATTGGTGGTAGAGCGGACAAAGCAACCAATCAGTATGCAATCGGGTCGGGATTATTGGTTGCAGCCATTGCTTGATGAAGCCACGGCAATTCACGTTGCTGAAGTGATGGATGCAGAAGATCCTTTGTTTATCCTTTACACTTCAGGAAGTACGGGCAAGCCCAAGGGTATGCTACATACAACAGCCGGTTATATGGTATATATGGGATATACCTTTAAAAATGTGTTTTCATATAAAAAGGGTGATATTTACTGGTGTACCGCCGATATAGGATGGGTGACAGGACATAGCTATATTGTGTATGGACCATTATTAAATGGTGCGACGACAGTAATTTTTGAGGGAACTCCATCCTGGCCGGATCATAGTCGATTTTGGGAAGTGATCCAAAAACATCGTGTCAATATATTTTATACTGCTCCTACTGCAATACGTGCTTTGGCTAAGGAGTCAGTGGAATTTGTCACGAAATTTGACCTCTCCACTCTAAAAGTTATTGGCTCTGTTGGTGAACCAATAAATGAAGAGGCCTGGAAGTGGTATAACGACAATGTAGGTCATCGCAAATGCCCGGTGGTCGATACGTGGTGGCAAACCGAGACAGGTGGCATCATGATAAGTCCAATAGCCTTTGTTACCCCAACAAAGCCGAGCCATGCTACTTTGCCTTTGCCGGGAATTCAACCGGCTTTGATGGATGAGCTTGGCAATGAAATTAAAGGAAATCAAGTAAGTGGTAATTTGTGTATCAAGTATCCTTGGCCCGGAATGGCAAGAACTATTTATGGAGACCACGTAAGGTATAAGGCAACTTATTTTAGTACATATCCCGGTAAGTATTTC
>CAKUWM010000143.1 GCA_934699305.1 uncultured Saprospiraceae bacterium
GCTTCAGGTTTGGCATACATTTTCTTTCTTAAAAAGCCGGTAGGAGCGTTTAGGAGTTCTATTTTTAGTTTTCCCCATGTGGGTACGCTAATTCCGGCGCTATTGAGAGTCGTAACTACAAGTTTTTGTATATCTTCAGATGAGGCGTTGTTAGGCACATTGAAGGCGGTGGAATAAGGTTGATATCCGAGTGTTATTGAAGTTGATTTACTTTGAGTTTCGCCATTGATGTCGGTAACATCAATGTTTATAGCATAATTGAATTGAGGGTCGGAATTTTTATCTATGGATTCATCCGGAATAGCATCGAAGATTATTTCAAAGGAACCATCAGGCTTGGTGGTCAATTCCCCATTAGAAATAACCATTTCATTCGAGTTGAAATTGGGTCGAAAGTATTCATAATCCCACCAAAAGTATCTTTGTTGACGTTTGCGTGTAACAGTATAAACAACCTGAGCCCCATCAGCCGGATTGCCTGCATAGTAAAGGGCTTTGCCGGAGATTTTTATTTTATCTTTTAATACATAGGCCTGAGTGATGGTGTCCATCTTTACCTCAAATTTTGGTCTTTTATACTCTTCTACTAAAAATGATTTAGCTATATTGTCATCAAATTGAAGGCTCATATTTCCCGTCAAAACCCCTGAAGGTATTGTAAAATTGCCGTTTAACGAGCCATATTCATTGGTTGTAAAGCTGCTTTTTACTACTTCTTGATTATTGACATCACGCAAGGTTATGGTGGTTTTTCTATGTGGTACGATGGAGGGAATCCCATTTTCGTCCGTTTGATAAATTATAGATTTAAAATATACAATTTGACCTGGCCGATATATCGCTCTATCTGTAAAAATGTTGGCTTGTAGATGAGATTTATAACTTCTCCTATTAGGATAATTGTAGCTGTATCGGGTGTCCACGAGGAAGTCATTGCCTTTGGAATACACACAAAAGTAATTTTTGTCAGATGTATTAGAAAGGTCAATAAAGCCTTGGTCATTTGATTTGACTTTTCCAATCTGTTGTAATCGTTGATTATTGTAGCTGTAAGAATATATCTCAGCCTGAACACCCACTAAAGGTTGCCCACTTTTTCGATCAACGACTGCAATATTACGGTTTGTGTTACCATATTGATTGTTGTTGATTACAGCTAAATTACTTATTTGAATGGGTGAAAAATTGATGTCTGAATCAGCATTTGCTAAAGGTTGGGTACAGAATATATACAATCCATCTTCAAGTGCATCTACCTTAAACTCTACACTATGCGTCCTATAATCATCGTATTTAGGCAATTTTACTGAGATCGTTTTAAATACTCCTCCTTTTAGTAGATTTTGCTTAAACTCTCTACTATATCCTTCATTCAGCGTCTTCATAAATTGTTCAGGACTTATTTTATAGACAATAATGCTCCCTTCATTCAGGTTCTTGTATTGAGCCAACATCAGGAATGGTTCTCCCGGTAATTGCACACTTTCGCCTTGAATAGTAATGGCTGGCGTATTCAATTCAGCAATCTTATTTTTGGCCTTAATAGCACTTTCTGTATTGGGATATTGTGTAATCAGCGCCTGTAATCTTTGGATACATTCTGATAATAAGTAGCGATTGCCTAGTTCCGGATCGTCAACAGAATATGTGTCGCGTGACAAATCGAGATCGATGGCTCTATATTGATACGGGGCTTTATAGACGTTATCTATACCGGATCCAACGATGGCCTGCAATGCATCTTTGAAATAAGTTGCTTTTAAAGGATCAATAGAATTAGAATATACAAAATTAAGGCGGTCTAAATTAACCTTATGTAACGCCGCCTGATTACCATCCTCGAGATGAACTCGCAAGAGACGTTGATATATCTGTAAGCTATTAAGAATATTGGATGTTGTATCCCGAGAAGACATTTCCATGGCAACAAATGATTCGATTGGAGCAAACCATTGTTCACCTTTTATCTCAAACTTGTAAACCGGCTCTGTAATATTATTTCTATCATCGATTAAGTAATCTAACATTTGATGGGACAGAAAATCAAAGAGAGTGGGTCTGTATTCGTCAGAATTGGACGGGGAAGTCAAGAGGTTGATGTCAGAGATCGGAATTTTCTTTATACCTTCATTCTCGATTGACTTGGAGTAATATTGCCTTATTTTGTCCTTAAACTTTTGTAAGGACCAGGTTGAGAAATCATTTTCATCACCTGACGTGGCACCATCCGTGATGGAGTTTATTTTATATCTGTTGAAGTTAAGGTATGATTCGTATGTTTTGGCAGTTAGGCAAAATAAAATCTCTTTAGCCGGTGAATGAGCTTTTGACAAGATTGACTCCAGATATTCTATGACTTCCTTGTCTGCTTTTTCTTGACGAGCTTTAATATTGGCCATAGTCATGACTGCACGGATATATCCATCCCATTGGCCATTGGTTTCAAATTTTTGAATAAGTGTAATTAATTGGTTCTCAGCAGTTTTTATTTGATTGATATCAATTAAGCTGTCTATTGCTTTGAACTCTTTTAGATTGGTATTTGATATTAACTTTTGCATGTCAAGATTGTTTGTACTAATGTTTGAAATAGGAGACGTGGTTACGAGTGAATCTTTCTCATTTGTTTTCAAACTTGAATTACAGCTTATTCCGAGCATAGAAACAATTGCGATTAAGAAAATGCTGATAACTTTCATAGTAATTTTATTGAATTATAAAAAATAGAGGAGTTTTAAAAGTATAACGTAAAATTAAGTCAATAAGTTATTGTTGAGAAAATTATTTTTAAAACCGGATAAACATAAGATTTATCAACTGTAAACTCATATTGGCTTGAATAAAAATTATCCCTAATTCAGTAGTAAAGGTTTTGAAAAACCGTAGAGAGCTGATTACGAGTCATAAATCGATTCCGTGATTGGATAATGCGGAATGTGGATTGTAGTATTCAATGGCATATCAAAAAGGAAAAAGAAAGCAATAGTGGAAAATTTTTACCTTTGACTCTGCTTTAATTATGTTGTTTTTTTTATAATTGAGAAGTAATTGGTAATATAATTCGTATTATTTTGGAAAATGTAAGCAAGAATTGGACTAAATGTGCTGAGTTTGGATATAACAAAATGAATTAGAGTTAATTAGAAAAATAGTTAAAATAGTCTATGAACGAAAGTATATTAAACCTACACCCCGGTATTCTCATTGGATTTGCAATTACAGTAATAATATTGTTGTTATTGGACCTTGGGGTATTTAACAAGAAAAGCCATATCATATCATCTAAAGAAGCCACATGGTGGACGATTGCCTGGATCACCCTATCCATGATTTTTTCGGGTGTTATTTATTATATATTTAATCAAGATGTAGGTGGGCATAAGCTGGCAATCAATAAGTTTACGGAGTATCAAGCCGCATACTGGATTGAAAAAGCTTTATCTGTCGATAATTTATTTGTATTTATTTTAGTTTTCAAATTTTTTAAAGTTCCAAGAGAGTTTCATCATAAAGTATTGTTTTATGGAATAATAGGAGCATTGATTTTTCGGGCGATATTCATATTTACGGGGATAGGCATAATCAATATGACTTATCTGCCTCCGATAGAATTGTTGGGAGAGACAGTAAAAATAAATGTTGTCCTGACGTTATTTGGTTTTTTCCTCTTGTATGCCGGTATAAAGTCGTGGGGTAATAAGCATGAAAGTGAAAATCAAGACTTTAGTGATTCTGCTGGAGCGCGTTTAGTTAAAAAATTGTACAAAGTTAGTGATGGATATGATGGAGACAAATTCTTTACTATTCAAAATGGCATTCGTGTAGCAACGCCTTTGATGGTGGTTGTAAGTGTGATTGAGTTTACGGACTTAATATTTGCAGTGGATTCTATTCCGGCTATTTTTGCTATATCAAGCGATCCTTTTATTCTATATACTTCAAATATATTTGCCATAATGGGTCTTCGATCCTTGTATTTCTTGTTGGCTAATTTTATTTCAAAGTTTAGTAAACTACATTACGGATTGGCGTTTATTCTTGGATTTATAGGTGTAAAGATGATTATATCTCCGTGGATACATGTGCCATCTCCCGTTTCTTTGGGTATTGTAGTGGGAGTATTGATTTTATCCGTTATTGTATCATTTGCATTTCCGGAAAAAGTAAATCTCGAATTGGACGAGGAAAACAGTCAGAACAAATAGGTTATTATTAATTCGCTTTGAAAGAAAAAGCATTGGCAAAATGATGAGATAAATTGAGCTAAGAAATAGGAAAACGTTTGTTTATCAAAAGTTTGAATAAAAGAGTGAATTAAATTCTAAAAAAATGTGCAAATTTGCAAGCGATTAAACGACAATATGTCAAATAAAAACAAGGCGAAAAAAGACGAAATCTTTGATAATGAATTGCTTCCCCATGTGGATGCATTGACGACCTTTGCCTTCCATTTGACATACAATGAGGAAGATGCCAGAGATTTGGTTCAGGATACGTTCTTAAAGGCTTATAAGTCGATAGATAGTTATGTTGAAGGAACTAATTCGAAAGCGTGGTTGTTTAAAATTTTGAAGAATGCTTACATCAACGATTATCGAAAGAAAAGTAAGCGTCCGACAGAAGTTGATTTTGAAGATTTTCTGGCTTATTTGGAAAAGGATGATTTAACCAACCAAGGGGCACAGAATTTCAGAATGGACGTTTTTAAAAATCAAATGGGCGATGAGGTAACGATAGCAATAAACTCTTTGCCAATGGATTTTAAGACAGTCATTTTGTTGTGTGATATTGAAGAGTTTACCTATGAAGAAATATCAAAAATAACGGATATTCCGATAGGTACTGTGCGTTCAAGACTTCATCGCGGAAGAAAAATGCTCCGCGAAAAATTAATGAAGTATGCGCAAACTCTTGGATATACGGATTATAAATCGACTAAATAATTGTTTGATTATTATAAATGTTTTAAAAATTTATTTTGTCATGAATCACAAAATTAACCCTAAATTTCATCATAGCATCAATCATGGCATTACATCAAATTCCAACCAGCACCATTCCGACAATAACCAAGCCAGCAACAATTTAAAACCGGAAGATGTTGGATATCCACTACCTCAAAACTCTTTCAAAGATTTTCTGAAAAGCAAAGTACACCGGCCACATGTTTCCCCCGATTTTATCGAAAAATTAAAAAATCACGTATCAAAAAGTTAATTTTTTTTACTTTCAGATTTTTATTTTTTATCATATTGACAAAGGTAAATTGAGTATCGCTTTATTTTATACGAAACTGATTTTTATTTTAGCCCAATACTATCTCGTATCCCCGAAAAGTCGTGATTTCTTTAAAATCAAATTGCTCACAATTGCTATCGGGATGATAGTCGTTTAATACAGGGTAATTGGACTATTACGAATATCCAATCTGTATTATTTACTTAATTAGAAAGAGGATCCATTTCAAAGGGTATAAATGTAAACTATTATGTGATTCCCTTTTTGTTTAAAACTTGATGATAGATTTTTGTTGTCAGTTTTATACCTTTGCAACCTTAAAAAAAGAATTTCATATAATATGCTGGATAAGCTGACAGCCATTGAAGATAAGTTTCATATATTAGAAGAACAACTATCTGACCCTGAAATCATTTCAGACCTTTCCCGATTTAAAAAGATTAATAAAGAGTACAAAGATCTTCAAGAGATAATTCTTTCTTTCCGTGAATATAAGCAAATTCTAAGCGGTATAGAGATGGCGCAAGAAATGATTGCTGATCCTGATCCCGAAATGCAGGAAATGGGTAAAGTTGAGATAGAGTCTCTTCTTGCAGCAAAACAAGCTAAGGAAGATCAGCTCAAGGTTATCCTCATTCCCAAAGATCCGGAGGATTCCAAAGATGTTCTCTTTGAAATCAGAAGTGGTACAGGTGGAGATGAAGCATCTATCTTTGCCGGCGATCTATATAGGATGTATATTCGCTTTTTTGATAGCCAAGGGTGGAATCATGAAGTTCTAGAAGCAAATGAAGGTGACTCAGGTGGTTATAGTAAGATTATCTTAGAAGTAAGCGGAGAAGACGTATATGGAAAGATGAAGTTTGAATCGGGTGGTCATCGTGTGCAGCGAATTCCAAAAACAGAATCTCAAGGACGAGTACATACTTCTGCTGCTACGGTTGCCGTAATTCCCAAGTTGGAAGAAGAAGATGTCGATATAAAGAAATCGGATCTCAAGGTTGATACATTTCGTGCAAGTGGGGCAGGAGGTCAGCACGTCAATAAAACAGAATCGGGTGTTAGATTTACGCACTTACCTACCGGGTTAATCACTGAAAGCACGGAAGCTCGTTCTCAGATAAAAAACCGTGAGATTGCGCTTCAAAGATTGTATCAATTGATTTTGGAAAAAAATAGGTCTGCGGTACAAAATACAATGGCATCTCAACGGAAATCTATGGTGGGAAGTGGTGACCGCAGCGATAAGATACGTACATACAATTATCCACAGAACCGGTTGACAGATCATAGAATTAACCTAACTTTATATAACCTTGATTCTGTTATGGAAGGGAATATTGGAGATATTATCGAAGCTCTTCGAGTATTTGAAAATACAGAAAAACTGAAGGCCATTGAGGATAATTAATGGTTGAACACAATAAATAATTTGCATTATCTCCTTTTATACAATGTAATTCTATCACTATAATATCTTCAACTTTTCAGTAAAATTTTGAAATGTCGATTAATATTTGCTATTTTAAAGCGTCAAAAAGCTAATAAAATAGGCAATGGAAGATTTTAAAATGTATTTTACAGAAGGCTGGAATCACATTATGAGTAGTGATGCTTTGGACCATCAATTATTCATTCTTTCTATGGCTGCTTTATTTCTTTGGAAAGATTGGAGGCGGGTTTTGGTATTAGTGACAGCTTTTACCATTGGACATTCGTTGACATTGGCATTGAGTGTTTATGATGTTATTCGTTTTAGTATTGCTTGGGTAGAATTCCTGATTCCTATAACCATTTTGTTAACTTCAATCTATGATTTGCGATATTTAAATATGTCAAAGATTGAGGGCAGAAATATTCAATTTAACTATATCATTGCCTTGTCATTTGGATTAATACATGGGATGGGTTTTGCCAATAGTATTCGACAGATGTTAGCTAGTGATCAGACAATCGGCATTCCCTTATTAAGTTTTAATATCGGATTGGAAGTAGGCCAGATTGTGCTGATATTGTTA
>CAKUWM010000144.1 GCA_934699305.1 uncultured Saprospiraceae bacterium
CTTCTACTCATAATACAGTAAATTTAAATTAAAAATTCTAACTTAACTTACTGTCCTAATATTGGGGGGAATTATATAAAATACTTTAATCCTAAACCGATAATTAGACAATCTGATTATGAAATAGGGACAGCCATATACAAAAACGTTACAACTAATGTGTTATATGTTAGTATATCATTCCTGTTCAAGGGAAAGAATCCTGAAAAATTAACGGGCAATCTAATTATTCAAACCACAAATCGAAATGGAATTTCATTAAAACCAGTATTATCAGAAATTATAAAAATGAATGGTAAAGATGTTGCAATGGGATTATATGAAATTGATAATTCTACTTTGATTGAATTATCAAAATACCCTCTGAAAAGTATTTTCGTTCATATAAATAATGTTCTGATAGGCTCAACGGTAACTGAAAATAAATTGACCTTGAATAACAATTTAAATTGCTTCTAATTCTAATAATGTAATGGTAGAGGCTATTGGATATTTAACATTGATTGCTGCTGGAATTTTTATTGGTTTTTCTTTAATTAGTAGTAAGGAGGACTTTGAAGTAAAAAAGGAGAAATTTATTGAAAATAGTACAGATATGGCCTATTTCAATAGAAGCTATGTGAAATCGTTAAGGGAAGATAAGCCAATAATGACCAAGTCTTCTTATAAAAGAGCCATTAGAAATATGATGAACGACCCGAAAATAATTACTGAGGTAAATAGACGTATTCTAGAAAAAAAAGTACGCGATAATGAATATAAAGACTTAAGACGGAAACAACGTAAAATTGGATATAAATATGAAGATTCAATTTTTGAGATTTTCGGTGAGAACAGGGAGCTTCCAAAAGAATATATCATCATTAGAATCAAAGAATTATTTAGATATGAAGGATTGGAAGAAATGGTTTATGAGAAAAAAGCCAATGAAATGTTTCACTTATGGCTAGAGAATGAATTAATCGAAAATTGTTGTTGGAACAAAGAAAATTATGAAATTGGAATTATTTTAAGACAAAATATTTATTCTTTAGACAACGAAGATATTACCTGGGATAAGTGGTTGGAATTAAAGGGGCTTAAGTTAAAACCGACCAGTAAAGAATATGATAATTATATGGATGACCTTCCTTTTTAATTTCAAAATAATGACTGCCCAAATCAAAGAAAAACTCTTTATAGACGGAAAGGAATATGGCATAGCTACAGAACCTTTGGAGCCGTATATTCAACAAATGAAGCCTAGGCCAAAATTTCAATCATATACAACAGGTTGTTGGCGTGGATATTTCGGTAGCTGGGAATTGCAAGAAAATAAGCTATATCTCATTGATTTTTCGAGTACACTTGAATTAGATAACAAGATTGTTGAAATTGGTCTGGGCTATTTATTTCCTAATAAGAGTAGAGTTTTTGCGAGTTGGTTTAATGGTGCGATTCGGGTGCCACATGGAAAGGTAACTAATTACATCCATGCAGGCTACTTTACCGAGTTTGAAAAGGAATTTAATTTGGAATTCAAATCGGGAATTCTAATCGATTATACCACCAAACGTTATTAGCCACCTCAATTGGAGCAAAAAAAAGATTTAGGAATGGTTTTTCCTAAGTCAATATCTTACCAAATAAACAGGTAATCCGATTTTAATTTTTTTCCCAAAATTTTTTTCAAACTTTCTTTAATGTGAAAGCGATTAAACCTACAGGTCAACCCCCACGATTTTTGGGCTTTGGGGGTATCCCCCCATTGTCTAATCTAAAAAATTTTAAAATCATGGTAAAAATTGTGAATTACAAAACCTATCAAAGGGAAAATGGGAAAGAATTTTATGCACTTGTGGTACAAGGAGGTATCGAGGCGGTCAAAAGTAAAACGACCAATAGGAACTACCTAACTATTAGGGAGGCCAAGGTTCCTTGTACATTTGATGAAGAAATGTGCAAAACCTTAATTGGAACAGAACTTGAAGGCAGGATTGAAAGAGTTGAGACCGAACCATATGAGTATCTTAATAAAGATACTGGCGAAATTATGACATTGACCAGCCGTTTAGAATTTATTGACGAAGAGGAAAACATTTTGATGAAAAATGTAATTAATAGCGAAGTGGTGGAATAGCATAGTATATGCCACTAAATATAAAAGGACTTCTACAAAAGGAGTCCTTTTTTTATTCCCTATTCTCAAAAATTATATAGTATAATAATTTTAATTATAAACCCTAAAAAATAAAATTATGGAGTTAAAGATAGCCCAGAGGCATCAAGTAAAATTAAGGCTTGGATTAAGTGGTGCCAGCGGATTTGGAAAATCATTTTCTGCATTATTGCTCGCAAAGGGCATTACAAATGATTGGTCGAAAATAGCCATTATAGATACTGAAAACAATAGTGCCAACCTATACGCTCATTTAGGCGATTTTAACGTGCTTTCTTTAGAGGCGCCATACAGTCCGGAAAGATATATTAATGCCATTAAAACTTGTGAAAATGCCTCTGTTGAGGTTATTATTATAGATAGTATTACACATGAGTGGCAGGGGAAAGGGGGTTGTCTCCAAATCCACGAACAATTGGGAGGAAGATTTCAGGATTGGGCGAAGGTATCCCCAAGGCATCAAGAATTTATCGATGCTATCCTGAAATCAAAATGCCACATAATTACCACGGTGAGAAGCAAGATAGATTATTCCTTGGACAGTGACCAAAATGGACGGACAAAGGTCGTTAAGCATGGTACCAAAGAAATTACAAGGGAAGGATTTGAGTATGAACTTACCGTGAATTTTGAGTTGATCAATGACAAGCATCTGGCAAAGGCATCCAAGGATAGAACTGGACTTTTTATGGATAGACCAGAATTTGTAATAAATCAGGCCACTGGTAAAAAATTGATGCAGTGGTGCAGCCTTGGACTATCCTTAGAAGATGTAAAGAGGGAGATTGCCACCTGTGATACTATAGAGGGTTTAAGGGAGCTTTACGCTAAATATAAAAGCATGAAGACAGAAATATATCCATTGTTATTACAGCGCAAACAAACCCTTGATAACCTCAATAATCAAATAATAAACAAAGAGAATATTATAGAACCTACTAAAATAGATACCAATGGAGTTAATAGCCAATTATAACCCGATAGATATGATTCAGGATACTTTAAAAGTAACCAAGAAATCATCCAGTAATTTTATAGAAGCCAATACGCAGAAAGTTTCCTTGGAACATTTGAAAAATGACTGTGTTATCCCAGTGTTCAGTAAGGACAATGAATCTACTATTTCCCATTTTCAATTTATTGATAAAGCCTATGAGGTAGTTCAAAAATTATTCCCTGAAATAGAAGTTGATTTACCAGATATTAGGGTCAGCCATGTGATAAAAGGAAGGATTCCCTCTGCTGTTGGCAAACCCGCCAAGGAATTATTGCAGCATGAAAAAACTATCTATTATGAACGATGTGCATTTTTGATAGAGCTTCCAAGTATAAGGGAAGTAGTCAATGGAAATGAACTGAATTTAAGCGTTGGGGGAGTAAGGAGCTATAATCAGGAGAATCTTTATAGTAAGAAATCCTTGGAGAAATTCAAGGTTTTCATCGGTTTTAAAAATAGGGTATGTACCAATCTTTGTATAAGCACCGATGGATTTTCCAATGAGATACGTATTGGTTCCATATTGGATATGGAGCAACGAATGGAGCAATTATTTGAAGGCTATGATAGGGAAAGGCATTTGGGAATGATGAAGCGTTTGGGCAGCTATAAATTATCCGAACAACAGTTTGCCCATTTCATTGGAAAATTGCGCATGTACCCGTATTTGGATAAAATGGAGCAAAGGGGAGTATTCCCCGTCACGCTGAATGATAGTCAAATAAACAATGTGGTAAAAGAATACTATGTCGGTCAAAATTTTAGTAGAAGTCCGGATGGCTCCATAAACCTTTGGAAGCTGTACAATATGTTTACGGAAGCTAATAAGTCCTCCTATATAGATAATAATTTTGAGCGCAATGTCAATGCGTTCGAGTTAGTGAACAATCTGGGTATTTCCATAGAAAACAATACCCCGAATTGGTTGCTCCATAATTTATTATAGCTATTTCCAGTTGTAAAGCGTGACGTATGGTAATATTTCCCACCTAGAAAATTAAATATGAATGAAAAACAATTGGCAGAACTGCTTAAATATAGCTCTCCTAACGAGCTTTATATTATAAGCTGGAACAATCTCTTGAAATGCCTGTTTACCCCCTTTAAAGTCCTTGTTCTAGATGATTTGGAGCCATTGGGCAAGGGACAGGTTGTTTGGGTGGAGCAAGTGAAGGTTACAAGGGAATTGAAAACGGTTTATATCATTAGTGGGAGAGCTTATTATTATCATCATTTTGAAATATTGGTGGATGATTGGCAATAGATAATAAAAGGAGTTATGCTGTATTTTGGATACCCAAGCTTTTGAGACGGTTTCTCCTATATCAAAAAACCCCTGAAAATGAATTGAGCTCAGTATGGCGGTAAAACTAGAGATAGTTTCGCCGCCATATACGTAAAGAAATTAACATGACAAAATAAATATTGTTAAAAATTAGGATAATTCAATTATTTTTCGTACTTTCGCGGCTATTTTTTGATTTAAATGAAGGAGATTGAATGAAAGCGATATATTCAAAAAGACACGTATAAGAGTTATTTGAGCACTATATTTTCTACTTCGACTTAAATAACTATCCAAAAAAAGATTGATAACATTCAGTTTGATAGTTGCTGAAACTTTAATCAGACTATATAGACTATCCTGACTAGGATTTTCTATTAGCTAAAAAATAATAAAATATGAAAGAAGCATATAATGTTTCAAATGAAGATGAAAGAATTGATGTTGTAAGGGCTATTGATTTAATTAACAAGATTAAGGAAGAACCAGAACCAAATTTTTTATGGAATGGAATACCGGAAGGCTCCACAGGATTAATAACTGGAGTTGGAAAGACAGGTAAAACTACTTTTGCAGAAAATTTGGCAATTAGTTTAAGTGTAGGGAAAAAAGAGTTTTTTGGATTTCCCATGGATGGAATTCCTAGAAAATCATTATTTATAAATTTAGAAGAAAGCTATAAATTAAGGAGTCGAAGAAACTTAAAGCAGATTGTTAATTTAACACCTGCTGAGTTAGACCTTTTTGCCAATAATTATTTATCCACTCCAATGGATTTTCCACAATATTTGAATTCTGAGAATGATTGGGAACGCATACGAAATTATATAATTGCATCGGAGGCAGAAGTTGTTTTTATCGATAGTTTAGGTCATATGTGTATTGGGGAAATTGAGAAGAGTATTGTTGCTCAAAATTTCACTAGGACATTTAAAGAGTACATAGGGACTCTTAATAAAACAGTTATCGTAGTGCATCATATGACAAAGGGTAACGATAGGCCAATAGACCAAGACTCAATTGCTGGTAGCCGATTTATTACCCAGGAATTTGACTATGCTTATGGTTTGGCGCACGTACCGAGAGCGAATGGTGGAAGTTATGCATGTATGCTTTTCAATAAGCATATAGAAAAGGATGATACCACATCTTATTTATATAAAATGTCGAATAATGGTTGGGTAGAATACTTAACGACAGAAAATAAGTATAATTTGTACAAAGAACATCGTAATGACGGTAGAATAAATTCAACCAATAAAGATTTAATATATTCATTTGTTGTGAGTCAGGCTAGTCAGGGTAGTCAAACTATTACATCGAGGGAGTTTATGGAAAATTTCGTTTCTAACAATACTATGTCGAAGGATACTCTTTATAATAATATAGGATATCATGTCGATAGTGGTTTACTTGAAAGGAAAGAAGGTGATAAAGGAGTTTATAAAATTAAATTATAGAAAGGAGATGAGGAAAGAGGATAATAATTATATTATATATAAAGCGGTCAATTTCCAATCAAGTGAGGTTTATATTGGTTCCACTTCAAAAAGTGTGGAAGTCCGTAAAGCAGACCATATACAAAAATCCAACAAAGGAATTGGAAGTTATTTTCAGGAAGCTATCGGGACTTATGGTCCCGAGGCTTTTACTTGGGAGCAAATAGATACTGCCAACGATGTGAATGAGATGGCAGCCAAGGAGAAAAGGTATATTCTGGAATATACTAGCAACATAAATGGCTATAACTCTGATTGTGGGGGTGGAGTTCAGAAGAATGTTTACCAATATAGTACGGATGGAGGTCATTTGATTGGAACATATGATTCATTGGAAAATGCTGCTAATGCCGTTAATTCCTCTAGAAAATCTATAAGTAATGCTTGCCTAGGTTATAATAAGACCTGTATGGGATTCTTTTGGAGCTATGATTGTACGGAGCCATTTTTTCCAGGAAAGGACTCTAGGAAAAAAGGAGTATCGCAATTTAATTTAGAGGGGAACTTGTTGGCAAATTATGTATCTGTTTCTGAGGCATCAAGGATTACAGGAATTTCCAAAACTTGTATTTCTCGTTGTTGCAGGGGTGAAAGGGAAAAAACAAGTGGGTTTCTTTGGAAGTACGCTTAAGATTAAAGGGCAGCAGATATGTTGCCCTTTTTTTATAATTTATTTTTAAATATAAAATTAGTATATGGGTAATTTGAAGTTAACAGGAATTTTTGTTCATTCTGGATTTGATGGGTAGGTTGTGCCAGTGTATGGAATCTTTTTGGTTTGTTGACCTCAAGTTTGACTTTCAAATTATTTCGAAATGGTTGAGTGGGTAATTTAAACACCTCAATATTTAAGGATGGTTATTTTCTTATTTTGAAATTCCTAATTGTTATATTTGAATTTGGTAATTTTAACATCTAATTTTTGAATATTATTTCGCCCTATCACGCAAAATTCTTTGCGTATGAATTAACAAGGCAGCTACCTGCAAATGACGTAGGAAAGCTCACTGCTTCTTTGCAAGATGCTCAGGTGGATTTAAACCCACATCAGGTTGAGGCAGCATTATTTGCTTTTAAATCCCCATTATCTAAAGGGGCGGTCCTTGCGGATGAAGTAGGGTTGGGTAAAACAATTGAAGCAGGTATTATTTTATCGCAACAATGGGCTGAACGCAAAAGAAGATTACTTATAATAGGTCCCTCTAACTTACGTAAACAATGGAATAG